>CAMBDR010000148.1 GCA_945864765.1 Janthinobacterium lividum
AGTTGCGCCCATCGCAATATTGCAATATTTCAAAAAATCATCAACCGCACGGGGAGTGCATGGAAATTCCGAGTTATTTGCTGAGCTACTACGGCGACTGGATCAATCTTTTACTACGATGGCTACATATGATCACAGGCATTGCCTGGATCGGTGCATCGTTTTATTTTGTCTGGCTGGATTTGCATATCCGCCCTCCCGCGCCAGACTCAGCGCTGGCCAAACAAGGGGTTGCAGGTGAATTGTGGGCAGTGCATGGCGGCGGCTTTTATAACCCGCAAAAATACTTGGTGGCACCACCCACCCTGCCCACCGAATTACATTGGTTTAAGTGGGAAGCCTACAGTACCTGGCTATCTGGCACCGCGCTGCTGAGTGTTGTATATTACCTACAACCGCAGGCGATGTTAATCCATCCATCGCTCAATGATTTATCCGGTATATCGGCAATTGTGCTTGGGTTGGGCAGTTTGGCCGTAGCCTGGCTGGTGTATGACGGCCTGTGCCGCACCCGTCTGGTGCAAAAGCCTTTGCTATTGGGGGTGCTGGTATATGGTTTGCTGATATTGGCGACGTTTGGTTTGAGTCATTTTTTCAGTGGTCGTGCCACCTTTATCCATATCGGCGCGATGATCGGCACGATCATGGTTGGCAATGTATTTTTTGTCATCATTCCCGGCCAGCGCAAATTGGTTGACGCACTCAGCGCCAGACAAACGCCCGACCCACAATACGGAATCAGAGCCAAACAGCGCAGTTTACACAATAATTACTTCACCCTGCCGATTTTGCTGATCATGATCAGCAATCATTATGCGATGACGTATAACCACCCCCATGGCTATGCAGTGCTGGCAGCGTTAATGGCGGCGGGCGTGTTGATCCGGCATTTTTTCAATTTACGGCACCAGGGCCGCACGGTGTGGGGCTATCCGCTTGCTGGCTGTGCCATTTTATTGGGCTTGGCCATCGCCCTGGCCCCTGCCGCCCCTGCGCGTGTGGCAAAGCTTGATCTGGCCAAAACCGAAGCGCAAGTGCATGCGATTATTCAACAGCGTTGCACAAGCTGTCATGCCGGGCACCCGAGTTTTAGCGGTTTTGCCGCCCCGCCAGCCGGCATTGTGCTTGAAAGCCCAGCCCAAATCAGGCAAAACGCACTCAAAATCTACCAGCAAGTGGTGCAAAACCGGGCCATGCCACTGGGCAACCTGACCCAAATGACGGAAGTTGAGCGGCAACAAGTCAACGCATGGTATCAAACCCTGAATCAAAATCAAACCGCACCCGCCAAATAATCCGGCGTAGCGAAAACATGATCACACTCACGAATCTTCCCACAGGAACCCTTATGTCTGCCCATACCAGTGCCATCGTTATTAATGGCTTTAATTTAAGCGCCGAGCAAGTGATTGCGGTCGCGCGCCAAACAGCGGGGCCAGTGACGGTTGAATTGGCGGCCAGCTCGCGCGCCGCGCTGGCCGAAAGCCGGGCCTATATTGATGCAACCTGGATGCATGATGACGCGCCCATGATGTATAGCTTTAATACTGGCGTGGGCTTATTAAAAGATACCCGCATCAAGGTTGCGCATATTGGTTTGTTTCAAACCCAATTGATCAAAGCCCATGCCGCCGGTTTGGGTGAACCGTTTTCAGAAGAAGTCAGCCGTGCCACCATGTTATTGCGCGCCAATGCCTTTGCCAGTAATTATTCTGCGCCCAGGGTTGAAGTGGTGGATCGGCTCTTGGCCTTTTTAAATGCGGGCATCCATCCCATCATGCCGCAAAAAGGTTCGGTCGGGGCCTCGGGCGATTTGGCACCGCTGGCGTATTTGGCCGCTGCCCTGGCTGGCTTTGTAGAGGCTGAGGTTATGTACCAGGGACAACGTATGCCCGCCCCTGCTGCGATTGCGCAGGCAGGCATTAGTCCGGTTGAATTTGAATATCATGCCAAGGATGCCTCGGCCTTGATTAATGGCTGCACCGTATCCCTGGCCGTAGCCGCGCTGGCCGCGCATGATGCCAGAGCCTTGACTGAAAACGCCTGCATTGCCCTGGGCTTGACACTGGAAGCGATGCGTGCGGAAACATCCGCCTTTGACGAACGGATTCATCTGGCGCGCCCGCATGGCGGCCAAATCAAAACCGCCCATATTATTCGGCAATTACTGGCTGGTTCCACCCGCACTTCGCATGCCGCCAGAGCCTGCCAATTACCGGAAGAATTACGCCGTACCGACATCCCTTACACGCCACGCATTCAAGACGTGTATTCATTACGCTGCGCGCCGCAAGTGCTGGGGCCGGTATTTGATGCGCTCAACTATATCGATACCATCGTCAATACCGAAATCAACTCGGCCACGGATAACCCACTCATCTTTGCCAAACCCGAAGGGGGTTTTGAAATTATTTCCGGCGGCAACTTCCACGGCCAATATCTGGCGCAAGCGATGGATTTACTGGCCATCAGTGTTGCCGATTTAGGCAGTATTTGTGAACGCCGAATTGCCCGCCTGATCGACCCCACTCTGTCCTGGGGCTTGCCGCGCAACTTAATGACGGGCATGCGGGGTGTCAATACCGGTTACCCGGTAGTGGCATGCTCGATGAGTTCCCTGGTCATGGAAAACCGCACCCTGTGTACACCCGGTAGCGTCGATAGTGTACCCGCCAAAGGCAATAGTGAAGATCACGTTTCCAATTCCACCTGGTGCGCACGCAAAGCGGCCACGGTGATTGGCAATACGCAATACATTGTGGGGGTGGAAATGGTGTTGGCAGCGCAAGCCATTAGTATGACGGCCGATTTATTGCCCGGTTTTATACTGGGTAGCGGCACCCAAAGCGCCTATGAAGCCATCCGGGCCAAGCTGGCACCCTGTCTTGATGGGGATCGTTGGTTTCATGACGATATTGCGGTGGCGCATGAACTGGTGTTGAGCAACCACGTTCGGATGGTGGTACAAGCGCATACCGGGGTGTTTTCATAGCCCGGTATGCGCTGGCTTGATACTCTGACTTACTTAAGCCGACATCATTAGAAGTTATGATTAAACTGCACGCTGAAAATATCCACTTTGGAACGATAATTACCTGCAATCGTGCCGCCAACTGGTGGCTCGGCGTGGTCAATCGTACTGTTTTTGATAAAGCCATGGGTGTAAGCCATATCGATTGAATTCGCTTTCGAGAAACGATAGTTGGCACCAAACGCAACAAATATGCGATCACTGTCAGGTAATACCGATGTGCGTAAGCGGTCTTGCACGCCAGCTGTTTCCCAGGCTATACCACCACGTAATTTCCAGGCAGCATCCATCTGATAGCTCGCGCCACCCGAAATACGAATCGTATTATTCCATTCATAAGGGGTTACCGTGGACGGTGCCCCATTGGCAAAGTTCACGCGCAGCTCTTGCAGGCGGCTCCAGCGAGTATAGGCAACATCCGCCATGACGGTTAGTTTTGGATCGATCTGACTCACCACACTTACTTCCAAGAATTCGGGGGTTTTAACCGAGACCGTGGCTTTGCCATTGGTGAAGTTAGGCGACGACGCGATTGGGCCGGGTAAGCCGGCAGGAATCAAGAAAGTAACGTCACCGTTAATTTTGTGATGAACCGAAGAACGGTAGGCCACGCCCAAGCGGGTTTCTTTGTTCAGTTGATACATCGCACCCAGGTTAAAGCCATAACCCCAGTTGTCGCCCTTGAGTTTTACCTGGCCATCCTTACCCTGGGGCACCAAGCCTGCTGGTGCACACACGGAGGGAGCCAAAGCACCTAAAGCGCCAAAACAGACCGTACCAAAATCAATGGCATGAACCAATTCCGCTGCAAAGAATTGGAAATTGATGCCGCCGCCGATGGAGAGGGAATCATTCACCTTATAGCCCAGGCTGGGGTTGATGTTAATCGCCTTGATCGCTGACAAGGTTGCCTGGTAGCGGCCTACCCAATCGTTTTGGTACTTGGTTTTCAAGCCGAATGGGGCATTCACACCAATACCGAAAGTCACGGCGGGGCTGAGCTCACGCGAATAATATATATTGGGCAGGGCTGCCGCACCACCCAAATTGCCACCGTCGCCACCTGTAAGCGGGGTGCCGGCACCGGAGGTGGCCGTGGTCTTGGTGTAATGTCCATCGACCACCAGCACGTGTGCGCCATTGATAATCTGACTACCCCGGACATAAACCAAGCCGGCGGGGTTAAAGTATGTTGTGCTGGCATCTTCCGCCAAAGCTGCATTACCTGAATGCGCGTTACCCGCCGAGCTGGCACTTTGGTCGATCAGGGAAAAGCCGGAGGCAGCCGCAAAACCGCTATAACCAGCGGCAACTAGAAAAGCCGCGAGGGGCCGGAGCGTAAAATTTTTCATGAATAAATTCCTGGATGTTGTAGTTAAAATCCCACATTGAGCTAAATAATCAGCCATTCTTCATGATGGCCTGTCGTGCGAGCGTTCATGGTAAACGCACTTATTACATGGTATGAGGCAGATAAACCCACAGCAAGCAGGTTTTTTTTCTGCTTGAATTATCACGATAGCATATATCCGAAATAGATTGCGAAGTTTTTTCCCTGATTAAAGATTCGTTTTACCACCATTTTTCATGGCTTTGGTATTCACTTTACCTGCAAATTAGCGCATGTGGTGTTCCTTTTGCGTCGATTTTTTTATTCAATTAAACCAATCCTCGATTCAATGAATTTGTATTGTTCTTTAACAACATCGCTCGCCAAGGCATTAAAGTGCCACCATTCGACAGGCAATTGCGCATTCCAGACAGTTCAAATTTAACGCAAAGAAACTTGCATTTTTCCGAAATCCTGCCACACTCCAAGCATGAAGCGTATCACAAGGAGGCATGATGGCACGATCTTTTACCCTGGGCAATGCAATCGTGTTTCTGCTTGTGCTCAGTGCAGGCTGGACTGGTGCGGTGGCGGCTGACTTACGCTTTTTGACCGAGGATTCACCGCCCTTCAATATGCCGCTTCAGGACAAGATCGTTGGCATCTCGACCGACAAACTGAACCTGATCATGCAGCGCACCAAGCTACCGTATAAAATCGAACTGATGCCATGGGCGCGTGCCTGGCAAACCACGTTGGACGACCCGAACAGCTGCGTATTTTCCACCACGCGCACCGAGCAGCGTGAAAAGAAATTTAAATGGGTTGGCCCACTCGCTTTCAATACCTGGGTGTTGTACGGATTAAAGGAGCGAAATCTTAAATTAAGCAAGCTCGAAGACGCGCGCCAACTCACCATCGGCACCTATAATGCCGATGTGCGCGACGGGTATTTGCGCGAGCGAGGCTATAAAGTAGAACCAGCAATGCGTGATACGCTCAATCCGCTGAAGTTGATGGAAAAACGCATAGACTTATGGGCCAGCGGGCCGTTTAAAGTCAGCACCTTATTGGAAGCCAATGGCTTGACTGGCAAAATTGTCCCGCTGCTAACCTTTAACCGCACAGAACTGTATTTGGCTTGCAACCTTGGTGTGGCCGATAGCGTGATCGAGCAACTCAATAACGCCTTAACTGCCATCAATAACGATGGCAGCGCGGCGGAGATTGAGGCGCGTTATCTGCGCTAGCCATCACGGGAGATTCACCATGTCCGCAACGCTATGCCAAAAAACCACCGATCCTTGATGCCAATATTATTTCGGTGCCGACGAAGCCGGGAGCCAATCCGGCGGTGCAAAACTGGCTGGATCAACAATATGCCGAAACCCTGCTTGTGACGACAACCAACCTTGCCGAATTATTGAGCAGCATTGAAATCATGCCTGCGGGTAAGCGTAATCGCCGCCCTGATAATTTATTAATGATGTTAAAGCCCCATTTTCGTAGCAGTAACGCGAGATGGGGCTTTTGGTTTAAGGCAATTCATCCCCCGCCTGTACGGGCGCACCCGGCACCAGACTTAACTGGTGCTCAAAATCGCCGCGGTTGCCAAGCGTGGCTTCGGCTTTCATATAGCCATCTGTCATCACCGCAGCCATTTTTTCGGCGGCAGCGCTGGCAATAAACTGGTTGACCGAAATTGAATCACGTTCGAATAGCGCACTTTCTTGCTCACATTGTATTTTCAAATGCATTTAAGTGCGTGAAATTAACTAAACACAGAAGTTTCCAGCCAAGGTTATTGCCTAGAGGAGTGGATTCGTTTATCATTGCGGCGGCGAAAAATGAACGAAGTAATCATTTCGGTATTCAAAGGCATTGCATGTTGCTATGCCACAAGATTCGCCATCATAAAAACAATCAAGGAAATCCATTATGCTCAAAAAACAGTTGTTGTCCCTTTTGTTGGCAGGCACTTTTTCAAGTATTGGTGCTGCCAGTAGCGCCGCTGACAAGATGGTTTGGATCACGGTAGGAGACGACGCATACAAACATTTGCAGGCACTGTCGCCCAAGGCAGTGGCCAGCGAAACCCGTGCTTTAACGGCAGGCAAGGCGCTTAAGGCGGGCAAGATTGCTGTGACGAAACAAGAAAAAGTGCATCTGGTGCAAGTAAGCGAAGCGTTGTTGCCGCTATTGTCGGCAACGCTGCATGCCCAGACCCACCGTTGCGGCGGTTTCATGTATCACCCCGACGAAGCGGCCGGTCGCGCTGCTCTCTCCTCCACGCAGGCCGCGCCCAGCCTGGTCATGCTTCGGCCCAGCTATGCGCTGACCAATCAGGAATTCGTGAATCAGGTTTTGCCAGCCATGCAGGACAGCAACATCGCGCAAACCATCGTCGATTTGTCCACCGGTTTCAAGAACCGCTATTACACCACCAGCAGCGGCGTGAATGCCTCGAACTGGTTGCTGCAAAAATGGCAAAGCATGATCTCGACCCGTGACGACATGTCGGTGACCCAGTTCACGCATCCCGGTTGGCCGCAAAAATCGGTCATCCTGACCATGCCCGGTACTGAAAACGGCACCGAGGTGGTGGTCGTGGGCGCGCATCTGGATTCGATCAATTCGGGCGGCAACAACGAAAGCTCGATTGCGCCCGGTGCCGACGATGACGCATCCGGCATTGCCAGCATGACCGAAACGATCCGCGCGCTGGTGGCGTATGACTTCAAGCCGCGCCGCACCATCAAGTTTATCGCCTATGCCGCTGAAGAAGTGGGCTTGCGCGGTTCGGCAGAAATTGCCGCCAACTACAAGGCAAACAATACCCAGGTGGTCGGCGTGATGCAGTTGGACATGACCAATTTCAAGGGTTCGGCCAACGACATTTACCTCTTTACCGACTATACCGACAACCTGCAAAACGGCTTTATTGAAAAGCTGATCAGAACCTACCAGCCCGGGCTGAAGATCGGTTTTGACGTTTGCAACTACGGCTGTTCCGACCACGCTTCGTGGGATCGCAATGGTTACTATGCCTCGATGCCGTTCGAGTCGAGCTTTGCCGGTAACAACAAGGCAATCCACAGCGCCAACGACACCTTTGCCACCTCCGGCAACCAAGCCGTGCATGCGCTGAAGTTTGCCAAGCTGGCGGCCTCGTATGTGATTGAAATGGGTTACGACGGCCCCGGCCGCCAATTGCCAGCGGACAAGGTGGAAAGCTTCAGCGGTACCCTGGCCTCGGGAAACAGCAAACTGTTTGGCCCGTTCAAGGTCGGTATGGGTGGTAGCCTGATGGCCAAAACCACGGGTACAGGCGACATGGACTTGTATGTGCGCAAAAACGCCGTGCCGACCAGCGACGTGGCCGATTGCCAATCCACCGGCTCCACGTCCAAGGAATCCTGCCGCGTCAGCTTTTCCACCAACGGTGACGCCTGGGTGCTGGTTGATGGCTATGCGGCTGGCAACTATCAACTGACGGTGAGCTATACGCCGCAGTAAGGCTGGTTTTTTTGCATTGCTTGGAAGCCCGCTGCGTGCGGGCTTTTTTTGGGTCGTTTTTTCAGGGTGGGTTTACATGCGACAATTCATCCCCCGCCTGTGCGGGCGCATCCGGCACCAAACTTAACTGGTGCTAAAAATCAGCACGTTTGCCAAGCGCGGCTTCGATTTTCATATAGCCATCCGTCATTACCGCAGCCATTTTTTCGGCGGCAGCGCTGGCAATAAACTGGTTGACCGAAATCGAATCACGTTCGAATAGCGCACTTTTTTGCTCACATTGTATTTTCAAATGCATTTAAGTGCGTGAAATTAACTAAACACAGAAGTTTCCAGCCAAGGTTATTGCCTAGAGGAGTGGATTCGTTTATCATTGCGGCGGCGAAAAATGAACG
>CAMBDR010000149.1 GCA_945864765.1 Janthinobacterium lividum
TCATGACGGCGCGGATCCCTGCTTCGCGGCAGGTGGCGATGGTTCTGCGGGCCTCGTCGCGCAGCGGATCGATCATGCCGACCAGGCCGACGAAGGTCAGTTCGCGCGTGAGGTCCGCTTCGTCATACGCCTCGGGCAAGTCGCGGTAGGCCAACCCGAGTACGCGCAACGCGGCCGCAGCGAGTTCATCGTTCGTCGTGCGTGCGCCCTGCCGTGTCTCGGCTGACATCGCAGTGACGCCTTCGGTGCCGAGTACGGATACGCTGGCCGCCAGCACCGCGGCGGGCGAACCCTTCACGTAGGCGAGCGTGCGGCCATCGGGCGCCGTGTGCACCGTTACCATAAGTTTGGTTTCACTGCTGAACGGGACCTCCCGCGTTCGCGGGTAGTCGCGCTCGAGACCGGCCGGGTCCATTCCGGCCTTCTCTGCGGCGACGATCAGTGCGGCTTCGGTAGGGTCGCCGAGCACCGTGGTGCCAGCACCCGATCGATCGAGCTTCGCATCGTTGCACAGCGCACCGATGCGCAACGCCAGACGCAGCACCAGACGCAGCGGCGCTTCGGCGCTGGACTGCGTCGTCGGTTCAGCCGTGAGGCCTTCGACCTTCTGCCCTTCGACCTTGAACTCACCTTGCGCCGAGTAGCCCGTACCGGTGACTTCCACGCGGCGCGCCGCGACGTGGAATGCGCGCACGGTCATCTCGTTTCGCGTCAACGTCCCCGTCTTGTCCGAGCAGATCACCGTGGTCGAGCCCAGCGCCTCCACGGCGGGTAGCCGGCGAACGAGCGCGTTCATGCCGGCCATGCGCTGCATGCCCACAGCGAGCGTCATGGTCGTCACGGCCAGCAGGCCTTCGGGTACCGCCGCTATCGCCAGCGAGATGCCGACCTCGACCATGAACATCAGCTCATTGCCGCGCAGCCAGCCGACCCCCACGATCACGGCACAAAGCACGAGCACGATGACGAGCAGCGCGCGACTGAGCTGCGCCAGCTTGGCTTCCAGCGGCGTACCGTGCTCGCCGACTTCATCGATGAGCGTGCCGATCCGGCCCATCTGTGTTTGCTTGCCGGTCACGGTGACGATGAACTTGCCCCTGCCGGCGGTCACCGCGGTGCCCATGTGCACCATGCTGGTCCGGTCTCCGAGCGGCGCTGCGTGATCGGTCACCGGGTCAGCGGATTTGTTGACCGGCAACGACTCGCCCGTCAGTGCCGATTCGTCCACCTGCAGCCGGGCTTGCTCGATCACGCGGCCGTCTGCCGGCACGCGGTCTCCCGTGGCAAGCAGCACCACGTCACCGGGCACGAGCTCTTGCGCCGGGAGTTGGCGTTCCTGCCCATCGCGCAACACGCGGGCGACGGAGAGCGACTGTTTGCGCAGCCCCGCAAGCGCACTCGCCGCCTTCCACTCCGTCACGAAGCCGATGACGGCATTGAGCACGATCACGACCAGGATCGCGAGCGCCTCGATCACATCTCCGAGCGCAAGTGCGACCCCGCCGGCGGCGACGAGCAGTCCCACGATGAGACTACGGAACTGGTGAAGGACGATCGCCAGCGCCGACCGTTGTTTCGCTTGGGCGAGGGCCTTGGGACCGTGTCGGGCGAGCCGTTCGGCCGCGTCTGCGCCGACGAGTCCACGCCCGACGTCCGTGCGCAACGCCGTCGCCGTTTCGTCTGCGGAGCGCGCATGCCACGCGGTGTCGGTCATCGGCATGACTGCATCTCTATCCTGGAACCGTTCGACACGGTAACCGCAAGGCGCGGTGTCACGGTGAGAACTCGTGGGTCACCCGCCCATCTGTCGCAGCAGCGACGCCGCTCATGCACGCGGCCTGGATGCCTGCACCGGACACGTCCTGCCCGGCCGACAAGCAGGCCCGGCACCGGTGTTCGCACATCGGGCACCGCAGACGACAGGCGTTGCGTGCTCATCTCGATGCCATACGTTGCCCCGGCTTGCGCGCGCACGTAGTGCTGTTGCGTCAGCGGCGTGGACAGTTCGTGAAACCGCAGCATCGCCGCCAGCACCGGGAAGCGGCACCGGAACCGGGATGCGCGCAGGCATTCAATTTCTTTGGGGGTGAGCATTCTGTTCTCCTGAGCTTGCTGGTTGACAAAATGCTCATCATCACCCAGATAGTCCGCACTGACAGTTCGGCAGCACACATAGGCTTGGCCATCGCGAATGATCGAAAAATCGTCCGTCACTAACACCGATTATGCCAATTCAACGTGGCTAATGTCCACAATAACCGACACGCGCCAGCGCGCCCGAGTTGATTGAACGCTTATGCACGATTCGATCAGTCGAGGCGGCTGCCATGGATTGATTTGACAGGGATTGCCGCGAAATCGACGCCATCGAGGCAGCGCACATTGACGCCCCAGACATCTTCGGTCGTGCGTGGCCGCCGAAAAGGGAGAATGCCGCACGTTGGGCAGAAGTAGTCTTTGGCAACTTTCGTGTGCCACTGATACAGCAACAGTTCTGATATCGGCGTCAGCATTCGGAAGCACTCGGGCGGTACTCTGTGAATGAGAGCGCCTCGCTTGCGACAAATTGAGCAGTCACAAATGCGCACGTGGTCGAGGTCTGCATCAACTTCGAACCTGATCTTTCCGCAGTGGCAGGAACCTTGGTATGTTTGTTTCATGGTAAATAACGAATAGCGTTTATCTGCCGCCCCACAAACGCAAACGCGAGCCGCGCAGCAGTCGCGGAAGATAAACTTGGTTGAACTTAACCGCCGGCAAGCGGCGGTAACCAAGGGATTGTATAACAGTCGATGGAACAAGCGCCTGCAAGTAGCAGTATTTCGTAACACAATTGCTAAGGCGGCGGCGCAAGGTGCGTTTTGTGGTATTTGTTCAACATGTGGCTTTGGGCGAATTGGCCACTCAACCCGGCATAAGGCCGAATTTGCACCCGGCCCAACCAAGCGCCATATAAATAACCGGAGTTTCTTGATGAAGCCAGCTTGTTTTTTCATGGCGGCGGCCCGGTTTGGTGTGGATTGGCTTGGGTTGCGTGGCTGCGCTTTGGTGCAATCGCCGCCGTGACATGGTAATGCCCGGTCTTGCAGCAGATGCCGCAAGAAATATCAAGCGCTATCCTCTGCATGAATGCGGCACCTCAATGACCGCTGGCTCTGGTGCTGTCCCACGCGACATCAGCGGCCAATGCGCCCCTGCGATTAGTGCACGAAGGTGGCGCACTAGCGTTTGCGGGCACGTGCGAGGCAAAAGGCAAGGACTGACCCCACCACCGCACCACCGTGCTTTTCGCGTGGGCACAGGTGCCCACCCTACGCCAAATCAATTAATTTCACATAAAACCAAATTCTTCTTGACCTTCCCACGATAGCAAGGCTTACTATTGCTGTTATCACAAACTTCCAACCGGGTATGTCATCATGAAACCATCTGCCGCCATCACACTCAACATAGAGGGCATGAGCTGCGCCGCCTGCGCCACCCGCATCGAAAAAGTTTTGTCCAAGCTCGATGGGGTAGAACAAGCGTCGGTCAATTTTGCCACCGAGCGCGCCACGGTTCAACTCAAAGCCCAAATTCAAACCGAACCCGCGCTGCCACGCTTGCTGCAAGCAATCGAAAAAGCGGGCTACCACGCGCAACTGCCCGACACCCGGCCCGGCGCACCCGACACCACCAACACCAGCGCACACGCCCACCAGGGCTTATGGTTAATTATTTGCGGCTTACTCGCCTTGCCGCTCACCCTACCCATGTTTGGCATGGCCTTGGGCCAGCACTGGATGATGCCGGCCCTGTGGCAATGGCTACTGGCAACCCCGGTGCAATTTGTATTTGGTGCCCGTTTTTATCGCGCCGCCTGGGCTGCCTTGCGTGCCAAAAGCGGCAATATGGATTTATTGGTGGCCCTGGGCACCAGCGCGGCCTATGGTTTGAGCCTGTACCAATGGCAGCAGGGAAAAATCGACGACTTGTATTTTGAAGCCTCTGCCGTGGTGATTAGCCTGGTATTACTGGGCAAATGGCTGGAACAACGCGCCAAACACCAAACCACCGAAGCCATCCGCGCCCTGCAGGCGCTGCGCCCGGCCACCGCGCGGGTACGCCGCAATGGCGTGGATAGCGATGTGCCGATTGAAAAAATTGTGATTGGCGACCTGGTAGTGATACGCCCCGGTGAAAAAGTCAGCGTTGATGGGGTGGTGCAAGAGGGCGAAAGCCAGGTCGATGAAGCCTTGATCAGCGGCGAAAGCCTGCCCGTTTTGAAGCAAGCCGGTGCGCAAGTGACCGGGGGCGCGATTAATGGCGATGGCTTGTTGTTGGTGCAAACCACGGCCATTGGCAGTGAAACCACGCTGGCGCGCATTATCCGGCTGGTAGAACAGGCGCAGGCGGGCAAAGCGCCAATTCAACATTTGGTGGATCAGGTGAGCGCCGTATTTGTGCCCGTGATTGTAGGCTTGGCAGCGCTCACGCTGGTGGGTTGGCTGATGCTGGGCAGTGGTATCGCGCTGGCCATGATCCACGCGGTGACGGTGTTGGTGATTGCCTGCCCCTGCGCACTCGGTTTGGCCACCCCCACCGCCATTATGGTGGGCACCGGGGTGGCGGCGCGCCATGGAATTTTGATTAAAGACGCGCTCGCTCTGGAGAGTGCGCATAAACTCAGTTGCGTGGTGTTCGATAAAACCGGCACCTTAACCGTGGGCAAACCGGGGGTGGTAAAAATCCTGGCGCAAGGCATCAGTGAGCAGCGCTTATTGCAATTGGCGCACGCCCTTGCAGCGGATGACCAACACCCCTTATCCAAGGCAATTGTGTTGCACGCCCAAAGCAACCCGGCCCCGGTTTTGCCAGCGAGCGGCTTGCAAGCCCTGCCGGGCATGGGCTTGGCCGCGCAAGTGGATGGCTTGGCGCTGGGCCTGGGTAACCGCCGCTTGCTGCAACAATACCAGCTCGATGCGGGTGCGCTGGCCAACGAGGCGCAGGCGCTGGAGCAACAAGGCTATAGCGTCAGTTGGCTGGCCAGCCTGAACCCAAGCCAGGCGGGTGGGCAAGTTCTGGGTTTGCTGGCCTTTGGCGATGCCATCAAACCCGGCGCGCAAGAGGCAATTGCACGCCTGCACGCAATGCAGATCGAAACCGTGCTGTTAAGTGGGGACAATCAAGGCAGTGCCGACAAAGTAGGCAAAAGCTTGGGCATCAAACAAATTTTGGCGCACGTGCTACCTGCCGATAAAGCCGAGAAAATTCGCGCCTTGAAGCATGAAGGCTATTTGGTGGCGATGGTGGGTGACGGTATCAATGACGCCCCCGCCCTGGCCGCCGCCGATGTGGGCATTGCCATGGGCAGCGGCACCGATGTCGCCATGCATGCGGCAGGCATTACCTTAATGCGCGCCAACCCTGGCCTGGTCGCGGACGCCATCGACATCTCGCGCCAGACTTATCGCAAAATCCAACAAAACCTGTTTTGGGCCTTTGTCTACAACATCGTGGGCATTCCACTGGCCGCCCTGGGCTTGATCAACCCCATGTTGGCCGGTGCCGCCATGGCCTTAAGCTCGGTCTGCGTGGTGAGTAACGCCCTGCTATTGCGACGCTGGAAGCCCACTCAATCAAACTAATTCATACAAAGTTGCCGCAAGGACATATTTCATGTTACCATGCGGCATGCTTTGGAGTGAGTTTAGGTCTTTTCATGGCAGCTATCAACCATGAGTCATCTGACTTTCGACCCCACACCCCGCTCGCCTTTCATGATTTTGGCTTGACTTCTCCCGATACCGACTCCATAGAACCTTAGCAAGCTGATATTTACCATCAACATTTCCTCAATCAACTAAAATAAAAGCTTGGCGCGATAACAAACAAATGGGAAAGGCAGGCACACAAATGAATATTGGACAAGCGGCATTAGCCAGCGGTATTTCCGCAAAGATGATACGCCACTACGAAAGCCTGGGTTTGCTCTCCCCTGGCCGTTCCGAATCGGGTTACCGGATTTATGACGAGCATGATTTGCACTGGTTACGTTTTATCCGGCGCGCGCGCCTGCTGGGTTTCTCACTGTTTCAAATTCGCAGCTTATTAAGCCTTTGGGTTGATCGCTCACGCGCCAGCAGCGATGTCAAGAAAATTGCCGGGCAACACATCGCTGACCTGAATCAACGCATCAATGAATTAATTGAAATGCGCGATTCCTTGCAAAGCTTGACTCAATCTTGCCGGGATGATCAAAACCCGAATTGCGCAATATTGCAAGGTTTGGCGGACAATTGAAATCAGCTGTTGCCAATGCTGGCGCAATTGCGCCACGGCCCAAAAAATAGCGTATATTGCTCCTGATCACCACTGTATTGTTAAATCGCAGGTGGAAGGTGAAAACACAATTCATTAACCAGGAAGAATGAAAGCCTATGAATCGCAAGCGCGTTACCGAAGACGACCTGGCCATGGGTAGCACCGTCCCATGGGATGTTCATGGCGAAACTGGCGAGCTGTTGGTGCGAAAAGGCCATGTCATATCCAGCGTCAGGCAACTGGAGACCTTGATTAAACGCGGCTTGTATTCAGCCCATGTTGAACCCACGCCGGGGGACCGCCCCAAGCCACCCTCGGTGTTACGCATGCTCAATGCGGCCAATCGGCGTCTTGAATCATTATTAACCGAAATCAGCCTGGGGCAAGATCACGGCCACCTCAAAGACAAATTGCTCGAAGTGGCCAAAGTGGTCACCATGGCGGTTGATTTACAGCCCGAGGTGGCGCAAGCCTGTATTTTGCACAATCAAAAAGTGGGGCATTACGCGATTCGGCACTGCATCGACAGCGCGGTGATTGCGCTATTGATTGCGCGCGGCATGAAAAAAGTACCGTATGAATGCATGGTCATCACCGCAGCGGCCCTGACCATGAATGTGGGCATGTTGGCGCATCAGGAGCGCTTGCAATCGACCCAGGGCATTTTACCGCCGGAAGACCTTGATTTAATCCACCATCACCCAGAAAAAAGTGTGGAATTATTACGTCATGTCGGGGTGGATGACAACGCCTGGCTGGCTTGCGTGCTGATGCATCATGAAAATGAAAATGGCAGCGGTTACCCGTATCGCAAATTCAGCCATGATATTCCGCTCGATGCCAAAATCATTTCCCTGGCCGACCGCTATTGCGCGCGCATTTCCACCCGCAGCTATCGCAAATCACTCAAACCGAATGCGGCGCTGCGTGAGATGCTGATGGAAGGCAAAGAAACCATCAACCCCACTTTGGGCAGTATTTTTATCAAGGAACTGGGCATTTACCCGATTGGCACCTTTGTGCGGCTGGAAAATGGTGAAGTCGGTGTGGTGACGGCCAAGGGTAACAGCACCACCACGCCGGTGGTATTTTCACTGGTGGGGCCACGCGGTGCGCCGCTGGATGCCGTGATCAAACGCGATACCAGCAAGCCCTTGTGCGGGGTGCGGGAGGTATTGAATGAACATCAGGCGGCGATTGGGTTTAATTTGGATCAATTGTGGGGGCCGGTGGCGGCGAGCTAACGAGGTCAGGTGTTGGCCAAGCTCAAAATTGGGCAATTCAAAAATGAGTGAGCGCCGGGCCAGGAAGCGGCACGTCCGGGTAATATTTTTTGGATATCTTTGAAAAAGTGCGATCTTTTTTCATGTCATTCAAAGCCTTGTTCCAACTCGCCACAACGGCAGGACTGGTTTCTTTGGAGGCGGCAACATAGAGTTGGGTTTTCAGAAGGGTGTAAGCCAGTTTTACGTCGCTGGCCCTGTAACCCGCGCTTTGTGCCTGACTCGGCACACCAGCCTTCGAGCTGACTATCATGGCAAATCGGCCAACCATCAATTTCCTGAAAGTTGCCACATTGTCGTTGCTACGATCCAGGTTGGTAAACCCCAAACGGGTAAGCGTCTGGTCACGGACATCGTCGCGGTAGACGCCGATCACGCCGGCTTTTTTTGCATCGTCCAGGCTGTTGATCTTAATGTTGGAATCGGCCTTGACGTACAAGCCGTAGACGTTTTCAAAAATAGGCCCTATCCATTGGTACTGCGCACTGCGTTCAGCCGTGCGCGCCATGGAGAACAGCAGGGTATTGGGCATCTTGTTGAGCATAGCCAGTCCACGCGCCCAAGGCACCGCCTGAATCTCATCCTTGTTGCCCACGCGCCTTTGCAGCTCTTGCACCAATTCCACCGCAAACCCGGCTGGCTTGCCATCGGCAGTCCTGAATTGCA
>CAMBDR010000150.1 GCA_945864765.1 Janthinobacterium lividum
CGCAAATGCCTGATTGGTTGCGTGAGCAATGGCCCCAGCTCGTGCGTCACGGTATTGCGCAGCAGGCGATAACCGCTATTGGAGGCACATAAAAAATCGATATTCAGCGATTCGCGATATTCATCCAGCAGCAGCACAATGGCGGTACCATCCGCAAAATAACATTGCGCCTGTTCCAGCAGCGCGCTATCGAGCGCAGCCAATACCTGCGCAATGCGTTGGTGATGGGGTCGCTTAAACATTGAGCACACCATGGCCATATTGGTTTTTCAAGCGCTCAATCAAGGCGCGCTCCGCTGGCAGTAGCGAGTCTTGCTCAACCCAACGCCACTCGCGCTCGTACAAGGCAAAGGCTTCGTGCTCATCCAACATGGCATCGTTACCCCGATTCCAGGCCAGCAGTTTCAATTGCGGATAATCAGACAGGCAAACTTGCATGCTCTCCTCCGTCAACCAGTTAAAACAGCTTGATCAGATTGGGTATGGTCCGATAACTGCGCTTCAAATTTTACCCCGGATTTCACCCCAAACTTTACCCCGCCCAGCCGCAACGCATCCAGCGCACGCGCAAAGGTGGCGGCTTCGGCATGCTTGCGCTCCAGTAAGCATAAGGCCAACATCGGTTCACTCACGCCCGCCTTGAGCGCCGCACTCAAAGCCGGATGCGGGCCAATTTGCACAAAGGTATTATGCCCCTGCGCCGCAATATTGCTCACCGCACGGGCAAATTGCACCGCATCGCGCGCATTATGCCACCAGTATTGCGCATCGTGCATCACCCCACTCACCCGCTCACCCGTCATACTGGAAAACCAGGCAATACCCGGCAATTGTGGCTGTAAATTCGCCAATTGAGCCAGCAATTGATCCCGAATCGGATTCATATGCGAAGAATGATACGCCACTTGCACCGCCAGCTTTTTGCACACGATGCGCTGCGCACGCAATCGCTTGGCCAATTGCTCAATGGCCGCCATATCCCCCGCCACGGTGACTGAATCAGGGGCATTGTAGGCCGCAATTTCCAGCACGCAATCCATGCCAACCATGTGCGCTGCCAAAGCCTGCGCCGACGTGCCAACGCCTAGCATGCCGCCACCCGCCACCGTCTGCTGCAAACGTGACATCACCGCCACCACGCGCGCCGCATCGTGCAAGGTCAACGCCCCCGCCGCCCAGGCTGCCGCCATTTCCCCCGAAGAATGCCCGACGACGGCATCCGCTTGCAAGCCATGCTGGCGCAATTGATAGGTGAGCGCCACTTGCAAGGCAAAATTGGCGGGCTTGGCGACATCATTGCGCGACATATCGAGCAAGTCCAACGGCTGCTGCATCAGATCGCGCAAATCCACACCATGCTCACGCAACGCTTCCACGGCAAGCTGCCAACCCGCCGCAAACGCCGATTGCTGCATCATCTCGCGCCCCATACCCGCCCATTGTGGCCCCATGCCGGTGTACACCCACACCGTGCCCGAGACCACAAAACCGCCTGATTTGGCAACGTCCATTTTTTTCATCTACGCGGCACTCCCTGTTTGATATCTCGGTTTGATATCTCTGTTTGACACCCAATATGACGCCAAGATGGCAATAATATGCTACCCCATGAGCGAGAATACGCTACACTTGCCACTGCAAAAATTATCTCACCAATATTAGCCAAATCTTCAGCAAATTTTGGCAAAATCAAGGAGTTTCGTATGGATTCAAGCAAAGATCAATCTTTAGCCGGGCGGATGGTCTTCATTACCGGTGCTAACTCCGGGATCGGGCGGGTGACAGCGTGCGAACTGGCACGGCGCGGCGCGCATGTCTTCATCGCGACCCGCTCCCTGCAACGCACCCAGGCCGTGTTGGATGAAATTCATCAGGCAAAGGGCAAGGCCGAATGGCTGGCACTGGATTTGGGTGACCTTCATTCCGTCAGACAATGCGCCCAGGCCTTTTTGGCACGCCAATTGCCTTTGCACATTTTAATCAACAATGCCGGGCTGGCAGCAGGAAAGGGCATGACCGCGTCAGGCTTTGAATTGGCCTTTGGCACCAATCATTTGGGCCATTTTTTACTCACCCAATTATTGCAAGATTGTCTGATCGCCTCCAGCCCGGCACGCGTGGTTACCGTCGCCAGTGCTGCCCATTATTCAGCCAAAGCAATCGATTGGCCCAGCCTGCAACAAGCCACCCAAAGCGCAACGGGCTACCCTGAATATACGGTCTCCAAACTGGCCAATGTTTTGTTTTCGGCGGAACTGGGGCGGCGCTTGCAGGGCACGGGCGTCACCACCTATGCCGTCCATCCGGGTGTGATTGCCTCGGATATCTGGCGCACGGTGCCCTGGCCCGTGCGCAGCGTCATCAAATTATTTATGAAGTCCAATGAAGAAGGTGCCGCCACCACGCTCTACTGCGCCACCGAACCCGGCTTGGCGCAACAAACCAGCCTGTATTATGATGAGTGCAAGGAAAAATATGCGTCCCGACTGGGGCAAGACTTAACGCTGGCGGCAGAATTGTGGCAGCGCAGCAGCACCTGGGTGGGGTAATAAATCAAACGGAAGGCGGAAACGGAAGGTCGGCACATGCGACCTTCCCAAACCAGCGCAAACCAACGCAAACCAAGATTACGCGGGTGGTAACTGCGGCACGGTATCTTTAAACGATGGCCGCTCAGAGAGTTTATCAGCCAGTTTGGCCAGATTGGGGTAATCGGTACGCCAGGTAATTTCCGGGAAGCGGAATGATAACCAACACAGAGCGCAACCCACAGCCACATCCGCCAAGCTGTAATGGTTGCCGGTACAAAACGGCGTTTCACCCAAATCGCGCGACATGACTTTCAAACCGGCATGCACTTTGCCCATTTGGCGATCAAACCACGGCTGGTAATGCAATTCGGGCGGGCGCATCAGGCGCTCAAGATAGACCAAAATGGCGGCATCCAACACGCCATCGGCCAAGGCCTCCCAACATTTCACCTCGGCACGCTCACGCCCATTGGCGGGGACGAGCTTACAAACCGGTGTTAAGGTGTCAAGATATTCGACGATGACGTGCGAATCAAATAAAGTTGCCCCATCTTCCATGATGAGACAAGGGATTTTGCCCAGTGGGTTAAAGTTTTGAACGGTTGCATCGGGGGCTAAAACATTTGTCAGCTCATAAGCATAATCGAGCTTTTTCTCAGCCATCACAACGCGAACTTTACGCACAAAGGGGCTAGCTAAGGAACCAAGTAGTTTCATAATAACAAGTTAGAATAGATTAATCCGTAGTATAACATCGTCTGCCCGATTATCACCGTTGACGCAATTGGCTGTTTGGGCTGTTTGGGTTGTTTGCGGCGAAACTGACACGCATTACAAAAGACAACACAGGGCAATCCGGCCTATAATCACACATTTCCCGCCCATCCAACCCTTTATTCGCATCATGACAACCTCTTCCCTTTCCAGTTTGACTGCACTTTCCCCACTTGATGGCCGTTATGGCAGCAAAACCGAACTTTTGCGCCCGATTTTGTCGGAGGCAGGTTTCATGCATCACCGCGTCAAGGTAGAAATTGCCTGGCTGGAAGCACTGTCCGAAGCAGGTTTGAGCGAAATTCAACCCTTTTCGCCACAAGCCAAAGCGGTTTTACAACGTATTGTGAACGAATTCGATGAAAAAGCCGCCAGCCGCATCAAAGAAATCGAAGCCGTTACCAATCACGATGTGAAAGCCGTCGAATATTGGCTAAAAGAACAGGTTCAAGAGAGCCCTGAACTACTCGCCGCATCCGAATTCATTCACTTTGCCTGCACTTCCGAAGATATCAACAATACTTCGCACGGAATGATGCTAAAAACAGCGCGCAATGATGTGATGCTGCCATCGTTACAAAAGATTATCACAAAACTCAGCGAACTAGCGCACGAACATGCAGATTTATCAATGCTTTGCCGCACCCATGGGCAAGCCGCCAGCCCCAGCACCCTGGGCAAAGAAATGGCGAATGTCGTCGCGCGCTTACAACGCGCACTGCAAAATATGGCGCGCGTCGAGATTTTGGGCAAGATGAATGGCGCGGTGGGCAATTACAATGCGCATTTGGCGGCCTACCCGGAACTCGATTGGGCTGAATTTTCCAAAAACGTGGTGGAGCAAAAACTGGGGTTAATCTTCAACCCGTACACCATCCAAATCGAACCGCACGATTATATGGCGGAATTATTTGACGCCATGGCCCGTGCCAACACCATTTTATTGGATTTGAACCGGGATATTTGGTCGTATATTTCGCTGGGCTACTTCAAACAACGTACCAAAGCGGGCGAAATTGGTTCCTCCACCATGCCGCACAAAGTCAATCCGATTGATTTTGAAAATTCCGAGGGTAATTTAGGCTTGGCCAATGCCATTTTGAAACATATGGCAGAAAAACTGCCTGTATCACGTATGCAACGCGACCTGACCGATTCCACCGTCTTGCGCAATATTGGCGTGGCGTTTGGTTATACACTGCTGGCTTACGACAGTTGCCTGCGCGGCTTGAACAAACTCGAAGCCAACCCCGAGCGTCTGGCGCAAGACCTGGACGCCACCTGGGAAGTGCTGGCCGAACCCGTGCAAACGGTGATGCGGCGCTATGGCATTGCCAACCCTTACGAGCAATTAAAAGAATTGACCCGGGGCAAAGGCATTACCAGTACTGCCTTGCGTGAATTTATTAACACACTTGCCATTCCTGAAAGCGCACGCGCCGAGTTATTGGCCCTGACGCCCGCCAACTACATTGGCCGGGCCGCCGCTTTGGCACGGGCAATTTAATTACTGGTACAATGCGGTTTTATTTGTGATTTTAGTTACGATAGCGAGGTAGCAATGTTGCGTTTTAATCGTCCTGCGGTTGCTTTGCACTGGCTCATGGCCTTGTTGATTGTTGCTGCCTTTGCTTTGGGCTGGGTCATGACCGACATCCCCGGTTTTACGCCCACCAAGCTCAAGTATTTTTCCTGGCATAAATGGGTAGGCGTGACTGTTTTGTGGCTGGCTGCCGTTCGCCTGCTGTGGCGCTTAATACACAAAGCCCCGCCCTACCCGCCCGGCATGCCCATGTGGCAGCAAAACGCCGCGCATGCCCTGCATGGTTTGCTGTATCTGATGTTTTTTGCCGTGCCCATTTCAGGCTATTGCTATAGTTTGGCGGCAGGCGTGCCGGTGGTGTATCTGGGGATTATTCCGCTACCCGTGTTTATCGACCCCAATCCCGAACTCAAATTAATTTTAAAAGCCGTTCATATTTACTTGACCAAAGGCTTGCTGCTGGCGATTATCCTGCACTTTGCAGCGGCCATGAAACACCAGTTTATTGATCGCGATGCCACCCTGCAACGCATGTTACCGTAAGGAAAAATGATGCACTTCTCTCGCCGCCTGATTGTCCGTTCCATTGCCCTGTCCAGCCTCAGTCTGGGCCTGATCGCTGCCACCGTTGTCAGCCCGTGGGCGCTGGCGGCGCTTAAAACGGACCCTGCCAAAAGCAAGATCACCATCGTCTTCAAACAATTGAACGTCCCGGTCGAAGCCAAGTTCAACAAGTTTGTTGCGCAAATTGATTTTAACAGCGCCAAACCAAACGAAGCCAAAGCCAGCGTCGAAATCGACATGCCCAGTTTTGACCTGGGCGACCCGGACTACAATAAAGAAGTCTTGAAAAAAGACTGGTTTAACGGCGCGCAATTTCCCAAGGCCACCTTTGTTGCCAGCAGCATCAAGAGCGGAACCAATGGCATGCTGGATGTGGTCGGCAAGCTCACCATCAAAGGCAAAACCAGCGATGTCAGTTTCCCTTTGAGCGTGAAAAAAGAGGGCGCGCTCCAGGTATTTGAAGGTAGCTTGCCGATTAAGCGCCTCACTTTTAACATTGGCGAAGGCGAATGGAAAGACACCGCCACCGTCGCCGATGAAGTCATCATCAAGTTTCGGATTTTAGCAGGACAATAAGCAGCACAGTAATAACAAGCAACATCAGGCAACACCCACCACCACCCACATCAAGAGAGAGACATTCATGAAACGTAGCTTATTCATCGCCCTGATCGCGGCCTTAAGCAGCAACGCCTTTGCTGACACCTATACCATCGAATCTGGTCACACCTACCCCAGTTTTGAAGCCGATCACATGGGCATTTCGGTTTGGCGCGGCAAGTTCACCAAAACCACAGGCACGGTTGAATATGATAAAGCCGCCAAAACTGGCAGCGTCGATATCACCGTCGATACTGGTTCGCTTGACTTTGGCCATGGCAAAATGAATGAGCATGCCAAAGCGGAAGATATGTTCAATGTCGCCAAGTTCCCCAACGCCACCTTCAAGGGCAAAATGAAATTCAATGGCGAGACCCCGGTTGCGGTGGAAGGCGATTTCACCCTGCTGGGCGTGACCAAACCACTGACTTTGCATATCAACAAATTCAAATGCATCATGCACCCGTTTCTGAAAAAAGAAGTGTGCGGTGCAGACGCCTCGGCCGAATTCAAGCGCAGCGATTTTGGCCTGTCGTATGCGATTCCCAAGATGGCACCGGAAGTGAAGCTGGCGATTCAGGTTGAAGCCATCAAGAACTAAATCCCTTCTTCACCGCATTGTTTCCGCATTGTTGCCATAGCGAGCGCCTTCATGTCTGAATTTGAAATCATTGCCCGGTACTTCACGCGCGCGCGCGCGCATGGGGCGCGCGTAGGCTTGGGCGTCGGAGATGATTGCGCCCTGCTTGAGTCCGGCCCAGGCTTGCAACTGGCGGTATCAACCGATATGCTGGTTGCAGGCCGCCATTTTTTCCCGGATGCCGACCCGTTTGATCTGGGTCATAAGTGCCTGGCCGTCAATTTATCCGATTTGGCCGCCATGGGTGCGCGTCCGCTGGCGTTTACACTGGCACTCGCACTACCGCAAGCCAATTCAGTCTGGCTGAGCGAATTTTCACGTGGCATGTTTGCGCTGGCCGATCATTTTCATTGTGATTTGATTGGCGGCGATACCACACGCGGCCCCTTAACTATCTGCATCACCATTTTTGGCGAACTGCCCATTGGCAGCGCCTTGCTGCGTTCAGCGGCGCAAATTGGCGATGATATCTGGGTCTCCGGCACGCTGGGCGATGCGCGTCTGGCCTTGGCGGCCATGCAGCGCGAAATCACCTTGTCCGAAGCCTTATTCGACCAGGCCGCCCCGCGTTTGCACCGCCCCAGCCCACGCATTGCGCTGGGTCTGGCATTGCAACATGAGCAATTGGCGCATGCGGCGATTGATTTATCCGACGGCTTAATCGGCGACCTGGGCCATATTTTAAGCCGTTCCGGCTGCGGTGCCACCATCAATATCGACGCCCTGCCATTGGGGCCGGTTTTGGCGCAGCAAACGCAAGCCATCCAACGCCGTTATGCCTTATCGGGTGGGGATGATTACGAATTATGTTTCACCGCAGCTGCCCGTCATCGCGCCACCATCAAGGCGATGGCCGAAGCGATTCACACCCCGGTCAACTGCATCGGCCATATTGAAGCCATGCCGGGCTTACGCCTGATCGATCAACACAGCCAGGCGCTCGACCTTTCCTTCGCCAGTTACGACCATTTCGGGTAAGCGCATGCCAACCTTCAAAGTCAACCTCAATCCTGCTGAAAAAAAGAGCGCCTTCAAACCGAATGCCCAATTTTTATGGTCGCATTACAGCCATTTGGTGGGACAAGGCTTTGGCAGCGGTTTATCGCCCATCATGCCGGGCACGGCGGGCACTTTATTTGGTTGGCTGGTGTTTGCGCTCCTCACGGCGCGCTGGCCGACGTTGTTTACCCCGCTCACCTGGTTGCTGATTTGCGTGGTCGGGTTTGTCATTGGCGTGCCGATTTGTGACCGTGCCGGGCGCGACATCGGGGTGGCTGATCATGGCAGCATTGTCTGGGATGAAATCATCGCCATTTGGCTGGTATTACTGTTTTTAATACCGGGGTCGGGGCCGATTCCCGCATCGATTCCATTCAGCACCCAGTGCTGGGCATTATTTTGGTTTCGCGTGTTCGACATGCTCAAGCCGCCGCCCATCCACTACTTTGATCAGCATTTCAAGGGCGGTTTTGGTGTCATGTGGGACGATATTGTGGCTGCCTTTTATACCTTGCTGATGTTTGCAATCTGGCGCGCAATGTAAACCCGGATGCGGTGGGCAAAGCGCGGCAAAACAATGGTAAA
>CAMBDR010000151.1 GCA_945864765.1 Janthinobacterium lividum
GGAAGAAGCAAACACCAGCGCATACGGAATCAAGCCATTGGCGCGATCAAGCATAAAGTAACCAACCACCCCACCCAGCACCCCCAGCAAACTACAAATCAAATTATAGACATAGGCCCGGGTACGGGTAAAACCGGCGTTCAGCAAGACAATGAAATCACCAATTTCTTGCGGGATTTCATGCGCGGTGATGGCAAAGCAAGTCACCCAACCCAGCTTCGGGTTAACTAAAAATGCGGCGGCAATTAAAATGCCGTCGGTGAAGTTGTGCACGCCATCGCCCACCAAGATCATCCAGCCGGCTCTACCCGCCTCGTGCGCGTCGTGCCCGTGCTCGTGCTGGTGGCCGTCGTGCTCGTGGTGGTGCGAGTGGCGCAAAATCGCCATTTTTTCCAGCGCAAAAAAACCAAACAAGCCCGCCAACAAGGTGGCAAACAAAGTGCGCGGGTCGGCTTTGGATTCAAAGGCTTCCGGCAAGGCGTGCAAAAACGTGGTCGAGAGCATGATGCCAACCGACAGGCTGACCATGCGCTCCACCACTTTGGACAACACCGAAAATGAAAAAATCGCGGCGGCCGTGATACTCACTACGCCACCTACCATGGTGGCCAGCAAGATCGAAAACAATGTTGAACTAATTTGATCCTCGCAAAATAAGCCTTCGTTCCGCCTTCAACGCCATCTTCAGCACAAGCCGGTTAATTTCTGTTACGCCACACCATGCGCTTTGAACCAGGCCAGGCAACGGCTCCAACCTTCTTTGGCATCCGCCTCCACATAACTGGGGCGGTAATCAGCATGAAACGCGTGGCCGGAATTAGGGAAGATCACAAATTCGGATTTGCTCGCGCCCGTGGCCAAAGCGGCTTTCATTTTTTCAACCGATTCAAGCGGAATACCCGTGTCCTTGGCACCGTATAAACCCAGTACCGCACCTTTTAATTTGGGCGCGATATCAACCGGGTATTGGGTTTGCAATTCGTTTTTATCACCCACCAGGCGACCATACCAGGCCACCCCGGCTTTGACTGCCGGGTTATAGGCGCTATACAGCCAGGTAATACGCCCGCCCCAGCAAAACCCGGTAATGCCCAGTTTTTCGGTATTACCGCCATTGGCTTTGGCCCAAGCCACGCAGGCGTCGATATCGTCCATAACCTGAGCATCGGGTACTTTGGAGACCACGTTTTTAATCAATTCCGCCGTCGAAGGCTGGTTCGCGGCATCGCCCTGGCGCACAAACAACTCAGGGGCCAGGGCCAAATAACCTTGCTTGGCAAAACGACGCGCCACATCGGCAATGTGTTCATGTACGCCAAAAATCTCGGATACCACAATCACCACGGGTAAATTGGTTTTGCCTTCGGGCATGGCGCGGTAGACCGGGACTTTGTGCCCCTTCACGGTGAGGGTGATTTCACCGGCACTCAAACCAGCCTGATCGGTCTTGACCACGTTTTGCGCCACCACCGGCAGCGCCGCTGCGGCAAAGCCCACGCCCATGGCCGTTTGCAAAAAAGCGCGGCGATCACTGCCGTCGGATTCAGGGTCACGGTTGACCAAACTATTAAAGTCTTGCATTAAGTCTTGCATAACAATTCTCCATCCATTCAAGTCGTCAAGTAGAATTACCCATAAGAGGCGACAATTGTATCTGAATAATGGCGCTGCGATGAAAACCTGACGATTTCAATAAGCGCAATATGGTTTCCGGCACGGGTTTCCCGCCCAACCGTTTCGGCATATCTGAAAATCAGGATTGCATTTTGGCATTTTCAACAATTAACGTTCTACGATGGGGGCAGTCAAGGGTAGATCGAGGGTAAATACCGTGCCCTGGCCTAATTTACTGCTCGCTGTAAGTTGCCCGTTGAGCAAAGAAGTGACGATATTAAAACTGATCGACAAGCCCAAACCACTGCCGCCCTGGCCTATTTTGGTAGTGAAAAACGGGTCGAAAATACGCTGTAGATTTGCCTCGCTGATGCCAACGCCATTATCACAAAATTGAATCCGCACCCGCCCACTCCCATCCGTTTGCGCCGTCACCGACATATGGCCGTCGGAACGTCCGTCAAAAGCATGCAACAGCGCATTATTCACAAAATTGCCCAGCACCTGGCCGAAAGGGCCGGGGTAACTATTCATGGAAACACCTTCGGGTATGTGCAATTGAATCGTATGGCCACCACGGCGAATACGGTTCATCATGGTGGCAATGACTTCATGGCTGGTTTGCTGTAAATCAAACACCCTGCGCTGAGCCGTGGTGCGATCCACCGCCACTTGTTTAAAACTATTGACCAAATCGGCGGCACTGCTTAAACCTCGCAGAATTAATACCGACATATCTCGCGTATCATCCAAAAATGTTCGCAGGTCTGACAGCGACAAGTTTTTTTGATTCATTTTCTGATCAACGTCCATGGTTTGTCGCTGCAAGACATCGGCCAACATCAAACAATTGCCAATCGGCGTATTGAGTTCATGCGCCACCCCGGCCACCAAGGAACCCAGTGCCGCCAATTTTTCACGCGCCACCAGTTGGGTTTGCGCCTGTTGCAATTGCTGGTAGGCTTGGGCATTATCCAGTGCAATGGCACCATAGGCGCACAGGGTACGGAAAATTAAACGCTCACGTTCGGCGTAGGCATTCACCTGGCTTGACTGTATCGTCATCACGCCCAATAAGCGCTCGCCCAAGAGCAGCGGCGCATACAGTTTGCTCGGGCAATGCAGAGTTCCTGGTACTAAATTATGCAGCAATTCATCTTTTGGAAAATTCAGGACAATCTCGTTGCGCTCACGGGCGCAACGCGCGCTGTAGGCGCTGGGGTCATCCAGCCGGATATCGGGCACACTGATGATGACGCCCTGCTCGACCGCAAAGGCACCACGCAAGGTGATTTGATCCGGCAAGGCCAAATAAATAGCCAAAGCACTGGCATTGAGCAAACCATGCACATGGCGGTTGAGCGCCTCAAACACAGCCTGTGCCTCCAGGTGGGCGGTAATTTCACGCCCAATCGCACTTAAGCGTTCCAGCGTGATGGTGGTGCGTTGCAATACTTCGGCGCGGCGCGCTTCGGAGGCCGCCAATTGCTGGTGATATTCGCCTTCGGCCTGGGCATTTTCGGTTTGGTGCCGCACTTGCATCGCAATCGCGCGATTGGTGGCGTCCTGACTATGGGTGGTTTCACGGGCACTGATGGCACGCAGGGAAATCGCATACGCCTGCTCATAATCACCTGCTTGCGCATATTCGCGCGCAAGGGCATCGAGCAAATCACCCGGCATAATATAGCCTTCAATACTGCTGGCCACTTGCATGGCTTGCAGCAGGTAGTGCAAGGTACGGCTGGCAACAGAAATCGTTGATTTGGTCGAATCCATACCCAGCAGGGGAAAGCGTCGATGAATATCGATCAAAACACGAAACGCCGCCATTTGCAATATCGCATCATGATGCGCCTTGGCCATGGCCAAAGCTTCGTTGGCCGCTTGCAAGGCCGCATCGGCCTTGCCTAAAAACGACAAAGCGTGCGCCTGGCCACGCAACGAGTCAATTTGAAAATCGAGCTGACCCAAGGCATTGGCCCGTTGTTGCAGCAAGCGAAAAGTGTCGAGCGCATCGGCATAACGACCCTGATCAAGTTGCAAATCAGCAAGATAATTCAAACAAATCGCATACGAGCGCGACCCCGCCAGCGGGGCCATTTTATTTAATGCTTCATCCAGCATCTCTTGCGCGGCATCAAGTTGCCCCAGCAAGCGCAGGGTTTCGCCCGTTTGCATCAGCGCAATGCCAATCCTTGGCACCCAGGCCCCGGCTCTTGCCAGATCAAGGCCGCGCTGCATCCATTCCAGTGCAGTATGGTGGTCATTGAGATTGCTGAATGAATTGCCAATATTGGTCATGGTGCTCATGGCCAGGCGAATTTGCCCGGTTTGCAGTGCCAAATCCTGGGCGCGAATAAAATGGGCAATCGCATAGGCATAATCGCCGCGCTGTACCGCCACAAAGCTGACAAATTCGGCAATAAAACTGAGTAATGCCGGATGTTGTCCGGCTTGATCAGGGTCGAAGCGATTGCCCCAGCGCTCTTGAGCCAGGTTAAAGTCGTTGAGCGCATCGAGCCGTGCCTGACAAACCAGCGCCATATTGACGCGCAAACTATCTTGCGCCAAACGCCCCGCCTCAGCAACAAGCAATAATTCTTCGCGCAAGCGCTCCATATTGCCACGGTCAAGTTCAATGGAGGCCATTAACCAATGAACGTCACTCACACCTTCCGGGCAAGCATGTCTGGTAAAGATGTCCCACGCCTGTTGCGCTATCATCTGCGCTTGCGCCAAATCACCGCGCAACCATTTTGTTTCAGCCCAGATCAATTGTAAGCGTGCCAAGCCGATACAGCCGCCCTCCTTGGCTGACGCCGGTAATAAATCCATGGCCTGATCCGCCAACACCAGAGCGCGATGGGTATCACGCTGGCGTAAATGCCAGGCAAGCTCGATTAATTGCTGCAAGCGCAACTCGCCCTGACTTGTGAGCAAAGCCAATTCGAGTCGCGCCACCTCTTCAATTAAAACAAATATCTCCATCAAACGACCAATTTTTCCTTTTGAACCAACCATCCGGTATTTGCCAAATTTGCCAAACTACTTCTCTTGCGCCTGCAAAGGCAAATCAAGGATAAACAGTGTACCCTCGTCCGGCCAACTCTGCGCCACAATTTGCCCTTCCAGCAATGAAGTGACGATATTATAGCTGACACTTAAGCCCAGTCCATTGCCACCCTGCCCCATCTTGGTGGTAAAGAAGGGTTCAAAGATGCACGCCAGGTGCGTACTCGAAATGCCACGACCATTATCACGAAATTGAATTTGTACATACGCCGTGCCACGCAAATGCGCCGACAAAGCCATATGACCTGCCGTTTGCCCTTCAAACCCATGCAACATGGCATTATTGATTAAATTCCCCAACACTTGCCCTAATGCGCCGGGGTAACTGTTCATCACAATTTGGGGTTCGATATCCAAACCCACGGTATGCCCACCTGATTTAATTTTACTCATCATGGTTTCCAGCAATTCTTCACACATTTGTTGTAAATTAAACTCGCGCCGTTGCGCCGTGGTGCGGTCAACCGCCACTTGTTTAAAGCTACTCACCAATTTTGCGGCGCTGGCCAGACCTCGCATAATCAGGTTCGATGCATCCTGGGCATCGGTCAAATAGGCGAGTAAATCGCTTTGCCGCATGGTTTGCCCACGCGCCAACCCATCCAGCGCGTCGGTACGCTCCTGCAGGGCACTGACCATCATAATGCTATTGCCAATAGGCGTATTCAATTCATGCGCCACACCCGCCACCAACGCACCGAGCGCCGCCATTTTTTCATGCTCAACCAATTGCGCCTGGGTTTTTTGTAATTGATCGTAGGCGTGGGCGTTATCCAAAGCAATTGCGCCATATGAACACAGCGAGCGGAAAATCAATTGCTCGCGTGCATCATAAGCACGGGTGACGCGCGCTTGAACCGTCATCACCCCCAGCAGGCGCAAGCCTATCAGCAATGGGGCGAATAACAAACTACAATTGGCTTCAGTGCCGGGGAGCAAATTGCGCACTTCACGATTGACTTCATATTCCAGCAACACGACGCGCCGCTCGCGCGCGCATAAGGCGCTGGTAGCGTCGGGGTCATTAAAATCAACCCGATCAAAGCCTATATTTTGCCCACGCTCCATGCCAAACGCCAGTTCCATGGCGTCGCCCTCCGGGACGGTCAAATAAATGCCGAAGGAATCAACGATTAATAATTCCTGGACATGTCGATGCAGGGTGCGAAATACCTCCTGCTGATCAAGCTGCGCCGTAATTTCTTGCCCGACCGCGCCCAGATGCGCCAGTGTATTGCTGCTGCGTTGTAAAATTTCGGCGCGATTGGCTTCGGCTTGGGCCAATTGTCGATGATATTCGCCCTCGGCCTGGGAACGCTCGGTCTGGCGTTGCACTTGCACGGCAATCGCGCGGTGGGTTGCTTCCTGATTATTCGATTGGGCATAGGCTTGCATTGCCTCGCTCGCCATTTGCCAGGCCGCTACATGGTCGCCGACCTCGGCATACGCATGCGCCAGGGCCTTGAGCAAATCGCCCGACAGGTTATACCCCTCGATATTTTCGGCGACCTTTTTTGCCATCAGCAAATAATGCAAACAGGCGCTGGGTGCTTGCATGCCCGGTGGTGCGGGCAGCTCGTGTTGCTGGTGAATTTGCGCCAGAACTTGCAAGGTGCGAATTTGACGATATAAATCATTATACTTACGGGCCAGACCCCATGCTGCGGTCGCCACTTCCAGTGCTTGTTCCGGCTGGCCCAGGTAGGATAAGGCGTGTGCTTGTCCACGTTTGGCTGCAATTTGTAAATGCAAATGGCGCAACGCCTTGCCGCGCCGATCCAGACATAAAAAAGTTTCCAGTGCCGTCTGATATTCGCCACGCGCGAGCGACAAATCGCCTTGATATTGCAGCGCAAGCGCATAGGTTCGGGAATGACAGAGTGGAACCATGATGTGCAGCGCTTCGCTGAGTAATTCTTGCGCTTCATCCAAACGCCCCATGCAGCGCAAGGTTTCACCCAGTTGATACAGGCAACCGCCAATGCTGGCAGGCCACCCCGTGGGCCTGGCCCGACTCAGGGCATTTTGGGTCCATTCCAGCGCGCTATAGGGGTCATTTAAATTGGTAAAGGCATCGCCGATATTGCATTCGGCATTAATGGCACGTCGAATTTGCCCCGATTGCAAGGCAGCTTCGTGGGCGCGCATGAAAAGCGTTGCAGAATTACCAAAATTACTATACTGCGTGGCTAATAAGCCAAGAAAGTCGAATGCCCAAGCGGCCACTGCGGGCGGCAAGGTGGGCATGCCGACATAAAACTGCTTACCCCAGCGCAACTGTGCTGCCGTATAACCGCGCATGACGGCAAAGCGCGCCAGTGCTGCCTGAATCACCGCTTGTCGAATCGGATCACGCAGACTGAATGCATATTGCAAGGCAGCATCAAACTCAGTGTCGCGCACAACCGACAAACCATTGTCGAGCGCCAGGAAAGCACGCAACCAATGCGCATCGCAACAACCTTCTGCATCATCGATTTCAGTGAAAATATGGAGCGCTTCTTCGGCCAAATTACTGGAAAATTCAATTTCAGCACGCAACCAGTGTGCTTCGGCGTCGAGTAAGGTTAACCGTGCCAAGGCCTTGGCATAGTCTGGCGTGCTGTCATCGAGCTGAGCCAGCCATTCCCGCGCCTCGCGTGCGGTTTCAAGAGCCAGGGTCGTATTTCGTTCGCGCAGATACCATGCCAGAGTAATCAGGCAATCAAGCCGCGCAACGCCCTGCAAGCTGGTAAGCTGCTGTTGCACCACTGACACGTCATCATCGACAACGAATAACTCCATTGATCTCACCCCTGCCTGATTTATTCAATATTCATTCCATTGTAAGCTGCAAGGCGCTTTTAACAAGCGAAAGGCAATAAATTTTCATCGCGATGAAACCAGTATTACCACACCCACTACGACACCTTAGTACAAGTATCGTAGTGTGGCATCAACAGCAACTACTCATGTTTCAGCAAAAATTTATTGCTGATTGCCTTAAAACTAACATCTTGTTCCAGGCACTTGAACACAATCCCTTCGCGCTCGGCTTTTGGGTTGAGTGCGCTTTTGCCTTCAGCCGCCAACAGCCATGCATCGATTGCAGCGCTTTCGTTATTTCGCCCATCAGCAAAGGAAGTTGTCTTGTGGTCATGGTTTTTATGTGCTATATTCGGTTGGCTTAAAGGAATTGGCTATTCGTTAATTTGCGAATATTTTATTCGACTTCTTGACTACTGATGGCTAATGAGTTGGGCCATGTTTTCTGTTTTTCACCAATTTGGAGGTATGCCATGAAGTTGTTTTCCGACACCTATCTCGATTTAAAGGCTGGCCTGGCTGTAGGTTCTTATGCCAACGATGCTGCTTGGGATGGTGTGATCAAGGACTTGCGCCTGCTTGTGCAGGACGATGGGTTAAGCACCAGCAAGTCGGGCAGCCTGGACGCCCTGCGGACTCAAATCACGAAAGACAGCAAGGGCGGCAAGGAGTGCGATGGCTTTATCGCAGGAGTTGGTGGCTTAGGTTCCAACGCTACGACG
>CAMBDR010000152.1 GCA_945864765.1 Janthinobacterium lividum
ACCAAGCCCGTGCCGACCTTGTTGGTGGGGGAGTATTTCGGTACACCCGGTTGGGACCGGGGGCAATTTACCGAAGCGGCGGCGGCCATGTTTGCCTATTTGTTTTATCCGGATGACCCGCTGAATGAAAAAATTGCCTTGGCCGGGGCTGCGCGCACGCGTGCGTATCTCGATCAAGCCATTACCCTGCGGCGTGAAAGCGGTGTAGACATCGACGATGCCCTGGGGCGTTGCCTGAAAATGCAGCAAGCCGGCATGCCCGGTTGCGATGATGTGGCCATTCGCAATAACTTCATTGGCATGTTGATTGGTTTGATTCCCACGACCTCCAAATGCGCGGTATTGTGTCTGGATTATTTGCTCTCCCATCCGGCCTTGCTGGCCGGGGCGCAAGAGGCGGCGCGTGCGGATGACGATGATTTGATCAACCAATATGTGTTGGAGAGTTTGCGCTTTAATAGTTTTGGGCCGGGTTTGCAGCGTTTGTGCGCCAAAGACTATACGGTGGCAGCAGGCACCTGGCGCGCCACCACCATCAAAGCCGGTACGCGCGTGTTTGTGACACTGCAATCGGCCATGTTGGATGGGCGCAAATTGCCCGATCCGGGCGAATTTCGACTCGATCGGCCGGCCTGGAGTTATATGCACTATGGCTATGGCATGCATACTTGTTTTGGCCAATACATTAATGCGGTGCAAATTGCGCGCATTGTGAAGGTCGTGCTCAAGTGCAAAAATTTACGCCGCGCCGCCGGGCCGGAAGGGCAAATGCAAGTCGAGGGAGCCTTTCCGGCGCATATGACGGTGGAATTTGAGCGCGATTGATTTGCTTAAATAAGCTAAATAAGTAAGCTCGTTAATTCAAAACCAGATTATCGCGATGGATTAATTCCCGCCCTTCAACATAACCCAAAATACTGGCGATTTCACTCGAAGGGCGGCGCATGATGCGGCGCGCTTCGTCGCTGGTGTAATTGGATAAACCACGCGCAATGGCAATGCCTTGGGTATCGACGCAACTGATGACGGCACCCCGGCCAAAGTCGCCCACTACCTCAATCACGCCCACCGGTAATAGCGATTTGCCTTCTTGTGTCAGCTTTTGCACCGCGCCTGCATCCAGCACCACTTTGCCTGCGGTATGCAAGTGATCGGCCATCCATTGTTTGCGCGCCGTCAGTTGCCCGGTTTGCGCGTTCAGTTGGGTGCCTATCGCTTCGCCCTTGGCCAGCCGCACCAGCACGTGTTCTTCGCGCCCCCATGCGATCACGGTATGCGCGCCCGAGCTGGCGGCGCGCTTGGCGGCCAAAATCTTGGTCAGCATGCCGCCCCGGCCCAAGCTGGAACCAGCTCCGCCTGCCATCGCTTCCAGTTTGACATCGCCCGCTTGAGCCTGATGGATAAATTCGGCATCCGGGTTTTTGCGTGGGTCGGCCGAATACAGGCCGCGCTGGTCGGTTAAAATGATGAGCGCATCGGCTTCAATCAAATTCGCGACCAGGGCACCGAGGGTGTCGTTATCGCCAAATTTAATTTCATCGGTCACCACGGTATCGTTTTCATTAATCACCGGCACCACACCCAGACGCAGCAAGGTGGTGAGGGTGGAGCGTGCGTTCAGATAGCGTTCTCGGTCAGCCAAATCGGCATGCGTGAGCAAAACCTGGGCGGTACTTAACTGGTGTACCCGAAAACTGGTTTCGTAAATTTGCGCCAAACCCATTTGGCCCACAGCGGCGCAGGCTTGTAATTCATGGATATCGGTGGGGCGTTGTTCAAAGCCCAGGCGCAAGCGGCCTTCGGCGATGGCACCGGAGCTAACCAGCACCACTTCTTTGCCCATTTGACGCAGGGCAGCAATTTGCTCAGCCCAGCGCGCGATGGCCACTTGGTCCAGGCCGCGTCCATCATTGGTTACCAGAGAAGAGCCTACTTTAATAATTAAGCGTTTCGATTGCGCGATCACAGAATGCAGCATAGTCGGAAGTCCAAACAGAATAGGGTGATAAGAGTTGGGGAGAAGGCCGGGTCGGGAAGAGGGCCGGGTCAGGAAGAAGGCCGAATCCAGAGCAGGAGTAAGCCGCCAATCACTTCGGCCAACATGATAAAGGCGGTATTGCCCTTGGGCCAAGCAATCAAGAGTGCCGCAATCAGTCTTGCGGCGGGTTGCGCCAACAAAAACAGGGCACTCAAATCACCCAACAACGCCTCTCGTATGCGGCGCGCGGCGAGTAGTGCCAGGGCGGCGTTGGCCGTCCAGACACCAAGATAAATGGCATAAAATTCACTATAGCCATTGGTATTGAGTAACAAAAATCCCATGTGTGCTGCCAGCTTGTCCGGAGACACCAGAGCCAGCAGTGCGATAATCAGATAAATACTGGCGATCGCATACAGACAGCGTTGACGTAGCAAATCGTTGCGCACCTGAGGTCACCTTTGGTAAATTATTCGGCCAAAATTTTAAAACGTGGATCTTCCGGGTCGATGCTGGGCACGCCACGCGCTTCTTCGGTCATGCTGGTTTCTTCGGCGCGCTGTTCGCTATGGCGTTTTTGCTCCAGATCCTGATAGATGGCGTTCACCAATTCCGGGCAGCCCGCATGGTTCAGTGCCGAAATTTCAAACACTGGCCCTTTCCAGGCCATGCGTTTGATAAACGCTTTGACGCGCGCTTTCTTCTCATCGTCTGGCACCATATCGAGCTTGTTCAGTACCAGCCAGCGCGGCTTATTGACCAGCGATTCGTCGTATTTCTTTAATTCTTTGATCAGGGCCTTGGCTTCTTTAACCGGGTCGATGGATTCTTCAAACGGGGCCAGATCAACAATGTGTAGCAGTAAGCCAGTGCGTTGCAAGTGGCGTAAAAACTGGTGCCCCAGGCCCGCGCCTTCGGCCGCACCTTCGATCAAGCCGGGAATATCGGCGATGACGAAACTTTTTTCATGGCTCACGCGTACCACACCCAAATTCGGGTGCAAGGTGGTGAAAGGGTAATCGGCAATTTTGGGGCGCGCATTCGATACTGCCGAAATAAAGGTCGATTTCCCTGCATTGGGCATGCCAAGTAAGCCAACATCGGCCAGAACTTTGAGTTCCAGTTGTAATTCGCGCCGCTCGCCTTCTTTGCCGTCGCTGCGTTGGCGTGGCGCGCGGTTAATCGATGATTTGAAATGGATATTGCCCCAGCCGCCTTCGCCACCCTTGGCCAGCATTTCGCGTTGGCCGTGCTCGGTTAAGTCGGCCACAATGGCTCCGCTTTCGGCATCGGTAATAATGGTGCCCACCGGCATGCGCAATTCGATATCGTCCGCGCCCTTGCCATAACAATCGGCCCCACGGCCGTTTTCGCCTCGTTTGGCGCGGTGGACTTTGGAGTAGCGGAAATCGACCAAGGTATTGATATTGCGATCAGCGATACACCAGATACTGCCGCCTTTACCGCCATCGCCGCCATCCGGGCCACCGAAAGGGCGGAATTTTTCCCGACAAAACGAGGCTACGCCATTGCCGCCATCGCCAGCGATCACTTCAATTCTTGCTTCGTCAATAAATTTCATATCCCACCCACCCTAAAACAAACAAAACACCAAAACACCAAACCAACCCAACGCCAAAAAAACAAAAGGGCATACAAAAATTCTCACGCTAACCCTAAGGGGTAAAACAGGAGATTTTTGATGCCCCTTAACAGGTTGGTCAAGACTACTTGGCCAACCCGGCAATTTTACTGCACTATTACTGCTACTGCTGTTACTTTATGCTGCTGCTGCTTCGATCACAGTCACAAATTTGTGATTGTTTGCGCCTTTGGTCACGAACTTGACTGTGCCATTGATCAGAGCAAACAAAGTGTGATCCTTGCCCATACCGACATTTTCACCAGCGCGCACCGGAGTGCCGCGTTGACGAATGATGATGCCGCCTGCATTGATGCTTTGGCCACCATATACTTTAACGCCCAAGCGTTTTGATTCTGAATCACGGCCGTTACGCGTGGTGCCGCCGCCTTTTTTGTGTGCCATTTTAAGGGCTCCTTATTACTGGCTAAATAAATTAGCTAAATTAAAAACCGATCAAACGATTACCCGTTGATGGAAACGATCTGGATCTCGGTGTAGTTTTGACGATGGCCTTGATGCTTTTGGTAATGCTTACGACGACGCATCTTGAAAATAGTCACTTTATCGTGACGACCATGGCTAACTACCTTCACCAGTACCTTTGCACCATCAACCAAGGGCGTGCCAAATTTAATGGCTTCGCCCGCGCCTACTGCGAGGACTTGATCAATAGTGATTTCGGAACCAATGTCTGCCGGTATCTGTTCTACTTTAAGTTTTTCGCCAGTGATAACTTTATATTGTTTACCACCGGTTTTTATGACCGCGTACATGATTTGAAACCTCATTAAGAATTAAAAGGGATTTTTCTCGCTGGATTGGCTACCAATTCAGGAAAACTCACGATTGTACATGGTCTGGCAAAAAAAGTCAAAGCACGAACCGGGCGAATCGCGCTAAAACCCCATCGGGCGTGGGTTTTGCGCCCATCTACCCGGAAAATGCGTCATTGTTACTACGAATTGAGCGAGATTATCGAAGAACACCGCAGAACACCGCAGAACACCGTATAATCGCGACACATTTTGCTATCTTTGCGGGTTCATCTTGACAGCCACTCATCACCATTCGCCAAAAAACGGCATTGCCGAAACCATCGCCACCGACATGGACGCCATGAACGCGGTGATTCGTCGCGAGCTTCATTCTGACGTGAACCTGGTTAACCAGATCGCGGAATACATTATCAGTGCGGGCGGCAAGCGGATACGCCCGGTGCTGGTGTTGCTATTAGCCAACGCATGGGGCTACAAGGGCCAGGCGCATTATATATTGGCGGCGGTGGTCGAGTTTATTCACACCGCCACCTTGCTCCATGACGATGTGGTGGATGAATCGTCGTTACGGCGGGGCCGCCAAACCGCCAATGCCTTGTTTGGCAATGCTGCTTCGGTATTGGTGGGTGACTTTTTATATTCGCGCGCTTTCCAGATGATGGTGGGCGTCAATAGTATGCGGGTGATGAAGATTTTATCCGATGCCACCAATGTGATTGCCGAAGGGGAAGTCATGCAGTTGTTGAATATGCATGATCCCGATCTCAGTGAAGCCAGTTATTTGCAAGTGATTCGTTCCAAAACCGCCAAATTATTTGAAGCAGCGGCCCAATTGGGGGCGCTGGTGGGCGGGGCGAGTGATGCCGCAATTGAAGCCGCAGGCGAATATGGTCGTTGTTTGGGCACCGCATTTCAACTCATTGATGATGCGCTCGATTACTCGGGCCATGTTTCTGAAATTGGTAAAAACGTCGGCGATGATTTGCGCGAAGGCAAGGCCACCATGCCCTTGATTTATCTGATGCAAAATGGCAGCGAAATCGAGCGCGAATTGGTGCGTAACTGTATCGAAAATGGCGATGAGCAGCAATTTGACGCAGTTTTGGCCGCCATTACCCATTCCGGCGCGTTGGCGTATACGCATGAGCAAGCAATTCAGGCGGCGGCGCGCGCGGCGGCGGCGATTGCTGATTTGCCCGAAGGCAAGTACAAAGAATCGTTGCTGCAATTATGTACTTTTGCCGTCGAGCGCAATCATTAAAATTGGAAGAAGGCGCTCATCAAGCGCGAATGACTGAAATTAACGACTGAATGCCGCAACGCCGATCTGGAAGCGGTTGATGCGTTTCTGAAAGTTGATATTGTAGTAATCAAAGCCATAGTCATAGCGGAAGTACAGACCCAATTCATTGCCGATTTTAGGAATCAATCCCACAATTTCAAAACGGGTGTTGAGGCGATTCCCCGGCCGTGCCGAGACATTTCGGTTCGGATCTACCGCATTTTTTGCGATAAAGTGGTAGCCCAGCCCCAAAGTTTCAGTCAGGCGGAATTGGACATGGGTGCCAAAACTGGCAAAATCCTTGCTGTGCAAACCCAGCGTGACTTGCTGGCGCGGGTATTGGTCGCGCTGGAATGCTTCAAACGTGCCCGAGAAATGTTGTTTTACACTCAATTGTGCCCAATGCAGCGCATTTTTATTGGTGTCATCGCGGTGATGCGCCGCCACTTCCAGATAATTGGTATTAAAGCTGCCGCTGCGGGTATTGACGCTGCCATCGGGCAGGGTGCTGTCACCGTCCTGACCGTTGGAATAGTGATGTAAACCAACACTGTAGTAAGTGCGCGCATGCGGTGCCCAGGTCAGGCGCAAACCGGGGTTGAAGCTGGGGGTGCGCACGGGGAGGGACGATTCGGTAAATTGGCGCACGGCAATGCGCACGGGGGCATCAATCCAAAACATATCGGTGTGGGATTGATCATTACTGGGGTGGATCGAAATATTCTTGACGATTTGCGCTTCGTACAGAAAATTCGAAGCGCTGGTGTCATTTTTCAGGCGCAAGCCGGAACTGACGGTAAAATAGCTTAATTCCTGGTGGTCGAGAATGTCCTGGCGTATTTCGCGGCTCACTCTTTGCGCCTCCAGGTCGGCGAAAGTGGGTTTGGGCGCATTCGGTTCGAGTTTGGGCGTCAGTTCAACATAGCAAGCCAGCTTGGCGGCATTGTCTTTCTGGTTTAGACAATAATTCATTTGCTCGGCGGTGATTTCGCTATCGGGGTTGCTATTTGGATTAGGATCGGTATCGGCCAGCGCATTGCTACACAAGGCGAGGTTGCCAGCCAAGCTGAAAGCGGCCAGCGTCAGGTACGAGAGAGTGCGGTAAACAGGATTCATGGCGTGTTGCATGGCGAAGTGCATGGCGTTATCAGTCAAATTCATCGGTAATGGTTCAATTGGTTCAATTTTAACCCAGTCGGGTGCGGGGTTGTAGAAAATGAGTGTGGAAACGAGTCTGGAAAATCAGCGTGGACATTAAAAAACAGTATTTGCCGAAAATCGCCAAATTTCAACCCAAAAAAATCACGCCATCCAGCGAGCAATTGGCGATTCAGTTGGCGACGCAAAAGATCATTTTGATTGATGCCAACGCGGGCGCAGCCAAAACCACCACCCTGGCGCTACGCATGGCCGAATCGCTGGCGCGCGGTGTAGCCCCGGAGGATATGTTGGCGCTGACCGTCACCAGCGCCGCGCAACAGGTGATGCGCCAGCGTCTGAAAGACATTGGTGTACCCGCCGCCGTGGTGAAAAAAATCACATGTGAGACTTTTGAAGGCTTGGCGCAGCAGATTTTGCTACAAATTGAACGCGTGCCCGTGCCGTATTTTGAAGAAGCGGAAGCCTTGATGGCGGTGGCGCTGGATGCGATTCAAAACGTATCCGACCATTATGGCCGCCGTTATGAGTTGGATATGGCCACCCATAACGTGGCTTTGCATACTTTTTTCATGATGCAAATTGGCATTAAAGCGCGCCTGGCCTTGCAGGTGCATGATTTTTCCGGCTATCAGGATGAAGAAATCGCCCATGTGCTGGGTGTGCCGTTAACCACGTATCTGTGGTTTTTGGAATACGAAAACCTGCGTGATCAGCAGTTTCGTGGTTTTGGCGATGCCGCTTATGATTTGGTGCAAGCGCTGATTGAGCAGCCGGATGCCTTGGCCGGGTTGGCGCAGTACCGGGTGATTGCGGCGGATGAATTGCACGATTTGAACGAGGTTACCTTTCGTATGTTGACCGCCCTGATTCAAGCCAGTGGCGCGTTTTTTTGCGGCGCGGGCGATAAAGATCAGGTGATTTATTCCTGGCAGGGGGCGGATCACCAATATCTGCGCCATCGTTTTCAAACCACCTTCCCCAATTTGGCGACCTATCCGCTGACCAGTTGTTATCGCCACGGCCCGGCCTTGGCGCTGGCGGTGGCCAATTTCAAGTGCAAACCGAATCAATCCGGCATTACCCTGGCTACCCGTATTGACACCTTGCGCTATGCCCCGCAGCAATGCGCGCCGGTTTTGCTGGCGGCGCTGCAAGCGTATTTGGCTCAGCCCAAAGCGGGCAGTGTGGCGATTTTATTGCGCAGCCCCGGCCAGTCGATTCAAATTGAGCAAAGCCTGATCCAGGCGGGAATAGCCTATCAAACCGACGCTATGCCGCCGTTTTTACAGCGCATGGAAATTTTAATGTTGCGCGGTATGTTGGCGCTGGGTTTGCAAAATCTGGCCAGTGTGCCCTCGATT
>CAMBDR010000153.1 GCA_945864765.1 Janthinobacterium lividum
CGCTCGAAGGCGTTTATCAATGGCATTAGCGCCACAGCAGCCCAGTTGCGCGAAATTGGCGAAATGTTGGTCGATATCCACGGCCAGCATATGCATCAGTCATTGCTCAAAACCGAAGCCCAGCGTGCCATGTTGGATCAGCAAATGGCGCAAGACGATGAAGCCGTGGGTGCGCAATTAAAAGCCATGGCCGTGGCGCACAAGGCTTGGCGCACTCTGTTGCGCCAACGTGAAGCGGCTGAAAGTACCGCGCGCCAAAGTGGTTTGGAGCGCGAACGGTTGGAGTGGCAAGTGGCCGAATTGGAAAAGCTGGCCTTGAAAGAAGGCGAGTGGACTGAAATCGGCCACGAACACAGCCGTCTGGCGCATGCCGCGAGTTTGCTCGAAGGCGCGCAAGAAGCCTTGGCCACGATTTCGGAATCGGATTACCCGCTACTCTCAAGCTTATCCAGCTTGAACCAAAAATTGGGTAAATTACTCAGTTTGGACGATCAATTGCAAGCCGTATTGGATTGCCTGGAACCCGCCCGCATCCATTTGCAAGAAGCGGTGTATGCTTTGAACGATTATTTGGGCCGGGTTGAACTGGATCCGCAACGCTTGCAGCAAGTCGAAGCGCGTTTGGATGCCTTGCATTCGATGGCGCGTAAATTTCGGGTGGAGCCAGAGCAATTGCCGGCCCATTATCAGGAATTGGCCGGGCAACTCGAACAATTGCTGGTGGCCAGTGATTTGGAAGGCTTGCGCCAACAAGAGCTGGCGGCCTTGGCGCAATATCAAACCTTGGCGCAGGGTATTTCTGGCGCGCGCCGCAAGGCCGCCACAAAAATGAGCGCAGCGGTAACGGCGGCGATGCAAGAATTAAGTATGGGCGGCGGTTGTTTTGAAGTGGCCTTGCACCCCTGTGAGGCAGGCGCGGCGGGCGCATACGGGCAAGAAACGGTGGAGTTTTTAGTCGCTGGCCACGCCGGCAGTGCGCCACGCCCCTTGGCCAAGGTGGCTTCTGGTGGTGAAATGGCGCGTATTGCGCTGGCCATTACCGTGATTGCGGTGAGCAATACCCCGACCTTGATTTTCGATGAAGTCGATAGCGGTATCGGCGGTGCCGTGGCCGAAGTGGTGGGGCGCTTGTTAAAACGTCTGGGCCAGCAACATCAGGTGTTATGTGTGACGCATTTGCCACAGGTTGCCAGCCAGGCCAATGCCCATTTTCAGGTCAGTAAGGGCTTGGTCAATGATGATACCGAGCAGGGCAAAACTGTATCCCGCATTGCGGTTTTGGATAGCAAGGCACGGGTAGAAGAAGTGGCGCGCATGTTGGGCGGGGTGGAAATTACCGCCACCACACGCCGCCATGCGCGCGAGTTATTGGCCTCTTAGTGCTACCCTGGGGAGCCAGATTTTGCGACCGGATTTCGCTGACAGCGCATGAAAAAGCCACTCACTTGTCGTCTGGCAGCGAATTCAAACTTATAATGACGCTTAAATCAATTTTCTTGCTGGCAACTTATGTCATTTCGTAAAGAACCACCCCATACCCACGGCAGTATCGATAAAACCGCCGTGGTATTAATCAATCTCGGCACCCCGGACGCACCCACGGCAGCCGCTGTGCGGCCGTATTTGCGCCAATTTTTATCCGATCCGCGCGTGGTTGAAATTCCCAAGGCGATATGGTGGTGGATTTTAAACGGCATTATCCTGCCTTTTCGCGCTGGCAAGTCGGCCAAGAAATATGCAATGATTTGGACCAAAGACGGTTCACCGCTCAAAGTGCATACCCAAAAACAAGCCACGTTAATGCAAGGCTATTTGGGCGAGCGCGGCCATGGCGGTTTAAAAGTGGTGTACGCGATGAGTTATGGCAATCCGGGCATTGGCCAGGTGTTGGATAAACTCAAGGCAGATGGTTTTGATCGCATTTTAATCTTGCCTGCTTACCCGCAATATTCCGCTACCACCACGGCGTCGATTTTCGATACCGTCTTTGCGCACTATGCCAAGGTGCGCAATGTGCCGGAATTGCGTTTCGTCAAGCATTATCACGATCATGAAGCGTATATCCGGGCGCTCAGGGATTCGGTGCTGGCTTACTGGGAGCAAAATGGGCGCGGCCAAAAATTGGTGTTGAGTTTTCACGGCGTGCCGCAACGCAGCCTGACCTTGGGCGACCCCTACCATTGCGAATGCTATAAAACCGCGCGCCTGTTGGCTGAACAACTGCGTTTAACGCCGGATCAATATTTGGTGACGTTTCAATCGCGCTTTGGTAAAGCGAAATGGCTGGAACCCTACACCCTGCCCAGCGTGCAACAACTGGCGCAAAAGGGGATGGGCCGGATCGATGTGATTTGCCCCGGTTTTATCAGCGATTGTCTGGAAACGCTGGAAGAAATCCAAATCGAAGTCAAACAAGCGTTTTTGCAAGCGGGCGGTAAGGAATTTCATTACATCGCTTGCGGCAATCAATCGCCCAAATGGAACCACGCGCTGGCTGAAATTGCCGAGCAGCATTTGATCGGCTGGCCCACCATGTTGGCACCTGTCGAGCGCGAACACGAGAAAAAGCAGGCAGAAATCTCTCGTACCGAAGCCTTGCGCTTGGGCGCGGGGCAGTGATGCTGAGTGATAAGTGCTACGTCGCAATCAATTTGAGATTAATCGGTCGCCCTCGGATTGCCGCCTAGTTATTGATCCGGGGTTTCCTGGTTTGCGGGCGTGCGTGCCAGGCTTTGGAATGATTGCGGTATCCAACGCCGTGCCGCCAGCAAAAAACTGATGGCATGGCGTTGTTCAAAGGGTAATTTGGCATCATCCTGATGTTGTTGTGACACCTCACGCACCAATTGGCGCAAGCGTTGCAACAAGCTGGCAATCGAGTGTTGCGACAGCATGACGTTGAATAATTGCATCATCTCTTGTTCGCCATCAAACTTGGCATTTAAAAAATCCCGCCCCGCCAATTCGCGGAAATGGCTGTGAATCGGGCCATTCGGTATCCATTGAAAGGTGCGCGAAACCAAGAGTTTGATGCGGTTATTCGGTAGTAATTCCAGAAAGCCAATTTTATCCAGCCGCACCAAATTGCCGATCACCTCGGGCAGGCTAAACTGGTACAGTTCCACCATTTGCTCAACGCTGAGTAAATTCAAGGCCGATACCGCCGTCACAAATAATTTGGCGTCGCGGATGATTTCTTTTTCTTGCGTCAAATTTAATTGTGAAATCAGGCGGCTTTCCGGGTTTAAATCCTGGGTTAGTTCGTGCAATTCAATGCCGGTGGCTTGCAGAATTTGATCCAGCCGCTCCAGCGTAAAATTCCTTTGTGCGAAAATGCGCTTGATGCTGGCCTCGGACAGGTCGATGCGCTGCGCCAGATCGGCGTAGGTAATACCGCGCGCTTTGAGTTCGCGTTTTAAAGTATCAACAATAGCAGTAACACGCATGGCAGCCTTAAACGTAATCATTATGGATCGATTATAAGGCGATCAAAACAGATTTACCAAATCTACGCGCAATTCTGGCTGAAAGCTCAGGCCGTGACGGCTTGATTCGTGGTTTTCAAGCTCGAATGCAAGACTTGCTTGGCGCAACTGTGGCATTTTCCGCAACAGGTGGCCACGCCCAAATCGCGCCGCAATTGTGTCATGGTGCGAATGCCTAATTGCACGGCTTGTTCAATTTCACGCTCAGATACATTATTGCAAACACAAACTATCATAATAGTCACCTTTATTGAAAACTGGGGACGGCGATAAAAACGGGTGTCAGGCGGTGAGGATCAGTTTATTCAAATGAGTCAGGCGCATGCGGTAAATACGGCCATTGTGATCGATTTCAATTTCGCGCGACTGCTGAAATAAATCCGCACTCTTGAAGCGGGGTAGTGCGTGCGACAAAGAAAGCGGCTTGTGTTCAGGCATAGCAGGGGTCGATGCCAGCGTGATCGGATTCAATTCGGGTTGGATAGTCATAATCGTAAGCTTCTTCTTAATGAGAACAATTCGTATTCACATTATTGTGGATTTGGCGTTGAAACGCAAGAACTTTCGATAGATGTTTGAGATTGTTTGATATTGCTTGAGATTGATGCGTATGCAAGTTTTGAAAAGGTGCTTTATTTTAACTATTTACTGATTTTTGTTGTCTTAGTTGTACGGCTTGTTGGATTCGTCCGAAGGCTTCCATCATTTTTTGTAAAACTTGTCCTGCTGCCACAATATCGGGCGGGTTATAGGTTTTTCGTAGGGGTTCGACCAAGGCATGCATTTGCAGCATGCCCAAATTGGCAGCGGTGCCTGCGAGTTCGTGGTTGACGGCGCGAATGCTTGGGAAGTCACTTTGTTCTATCGCATTGTGCAGGCGTTGTAACAGGGGGCCAGTGGATAAAACAAACATATCCAGAAACTGTTGGATAGTGCCATCATCGCCGCCGCAAATATCGTTTAACAGGGTGAAGTCGATAATCGCTACGGCCGGGGCGGCGCTCGGCGTGCTTTCTGCGCTTGGCATCCAACGCTGAACAATGGCCGCAAACGCTTCCGGGTAAAATGGTTTGGCCAGGTAATCATCCATGCCCGCTTGCAGGCAGCGTTCGCGGTCACCCGGCATGGCATTGGCGGTGACTGCAATAATGGCGGTGTGGCGGCCTTGTTTCCCTTCAATTTCGCGAATTTTGCGCGTGGCTTCGAAGCCATCCATGATGGGCATTTGGCAATCCATTAAAATCAAACCATAGTCTTGTTCGGCATGCTTGACCAAGGCTTGGCTGCCATCGAGTGCCTGATCGGCCTGAAGCCCCAGTTTTTTGAGCAAGATCATCATCAGGGTTTGATTGATGTCGTTATCGTCCACCACTAAAATGCGTTGCGAGGATAGCGCCGCAAGTTCGGACATCCCGCTTACTGCCGGTGCTGCGGGTACGCTCGCCGCTGCGGACAGGACGAATGCCGGCATGGGCGCAGCCGCAGGCGTGGGCTCGGCTTGTGGTATTGCCGGGTTTGCCGGGTTTGCCTGTAATGGGGTGGGCAGCAGTAAGGGCAGTTCAAACCAAAATGTGGAGCCATGGCCCGCCAGGCTGTCAACGCCGATTTCCCCACCCATCAAGCGCAATAAGCGCTGGCAAATCGTCAAGCCCAGTCCGGTGCCGCCAAAGCTGCGGCTGTGGGAGCCATCGGCCTGGGTGAAGGGTTGAAACAAGGTGTTCATGACCTCTTGCGCGATCCCGATACCCTGGTCGCTGACTTCAAAGCGCAGCGTTGCCTGGTCAGCCTTGCGCAGATACAGCAAAATCTCGCCCGAGCTACTGAATTTGATGGCGTTTGAGAGTAAATTGTGAATGATTTGGCGCAGCCGTTTGGCATCGCCCACAATCACGGGCGGAACCAGTGCATCCACTTCCAGCGCCAGGCGTAAGTTTTTATGGCTTGCGTCGGCCTGGTGTTGGGCAATACATTCATCCAGCAAAGACCGCAGCGCCCATTCGCCAGTTTCAATCGTGAGCTGGCCGGATTCAATATCGGAAAAGTCGAGAATATCATTGACGATGTGTAATAAGGACGTTGTTGAGTTTCTAATAATATCAGTATAGGAAATTTGCTGCGCATTGAGTTGCGTGTCTTTGAGTAATTCCGCCATGCCGATGATGGCATTCATCGGGGTGCGAATTTCGTGGCTGATGGTAGCCAGAAACTGGGTTTTGGTTTTGTTCGCCAGGGCCAGGGCTTGATGCGCCCGGTGGATGGCGGAAATATCATAAAACCACGATAAAATGGCCGCCTCGTTTTCATATTCCATCGGAAAATAAGAGGCCAAAACCCAGAGTTCTTGCTGGGTTTCAGTCAACAAGCCCAGTTCAAAATTGACGATGATTTCGCCATGCTTAATGCGTTCGGTAATATGGTGAAAGTCGCTAATATTTTGATATTTTTCATGCGGACTTTCACCGAGTGCGGCTGGAAAGCTGGTTTGAAACAAATCGACATAGCATTGATTGACAAACATGCGTGAATTGTCGCGCACGCGCCGAATACCAACCGCGACCGGGCTATGTTCCAGCAGTTGGCGCATTTGGATTTCATTGTGCAACAGTTTTTGATCCAGGCGCGCGCGGCTGATGGCATAGCGGATAATGCGCACCAAAGCATTGGCGTTGATATCACCTTTAACCAAAAAATCTTGTGCGCCTTCTTCGAGTGCGCGTAGTGCCAAGGCATTATCGGCTTCGCTTGAGAGAATAATAATGGGTAATAAGCCAGCCAAACTGAGGCAAGCGCGCAAGTTGCTGAGAAACTCGCCTTCCGATAATTGCGCATCCAGTAAAATTGCATCCGGTTTTTTTTCTTTGATCGCTTGCAAAGCCAAGTCCAGCCGTGAGAACATGACAACATCAAACTGCTGCAGCGGGTGGGTGGTGAGCGTTTGTGCCAGCGCGTTGGAACTGGCCTCATCGAGGCCAATTAACAAAACGTCAAAGCGGTTGGCAGGCATAGGGTTCGAATTCAAAGTATCGCTCGTTTGGGCCAAAGTTCTGAATAGATGAATGATTGTGACTCAGAATGTGGGTGTTTGTCACGCAATAGATTTTATTTGGATGGCGATTGATGGTTGCGATGGATGGTTGATGAGCATGTTAGGAGGGACTATGAAGACTTGGAAGGGCTGGACGAGTTGCTTGAGTTGGCTGGGGCTGGGTATATTGTGTTGGTTTTTACCAGCATGGCCAGTGTGGGCGCAAACACCGGGTTTGATCGGTCAAAACGGCTGGTTGTTCTATCGCTACGAATGGGCGCAGGCCAGTGATGCCGCCGATACCCGTGCCAGCTTGCAGTTGCTGGGTAAAATGCACAGCCATTTTGCCAAAAATGGGGTGAGTTTGATGGTGGTGTTGGTGCCATCCAAAATTCGCATCTATGCTGATCAATTGCCCGTTGGCAGTAAGCTTGATCCTTATACCGATGGCAAATACAATCAGGCCGTTAAATTCTTGCGTGAGCAGCAAGTGGCGGTGGCGGATTTGAATCAGGCATTTTTAAGCAGTCCGTTGCGTTTGAGTGACACGCCTTTGTTTTTGCGGCTGGATACCCATTGGACGCCGGCTGGTGCATTGTTGGCGGCGCAAACCGTGAAGGCTGAAATTGAGCGCCAGCCAGCATTGAAAAAAGTTTATGACGCGACGCCTGAGGCCGCTTATGATTTGATCTGGGCCAAACAAAAGGTGAATAAACGTGAACGTGATTTAATCGCCCAATTGCCCAAGGGCGCGCCGGAATTCCCATTTGAGCAAGTATTGCCGTATCAAGCCAAGCCAAAAAATAATGCGGCCAGCAGCAGTTTATTGTCCAACGATGGCAACGCGCGGGTGGCCATTACCGCCATCGGCAGTAGTTATACGGATGCGGGCAGTGGCTATCCCGATGCTTTGCGTTATGCTTTGCAGCGCGATATTTTGGATATTTCGATTCCCGTATTGCAAGGCCCGTGGGTGGGGATGGAAGCCTATGTCAGCGACCTTGCGTTTCAGCGCAGCCGGCCCGGCTTGTTGTTGTGGGAAATCCCGGAGCGCGAATTGCGTTCGCCGCCGAATTATCGTTTTCGTGAAACTCGTTACCAGAGTGATAATCAGGAATGGTTATTGCGCACGGCGGCTTGGGTTCAACAATCTTGCCAGGAGGTGGATAATCTCGTCACTAAAACCGAAGTGGATGCACAAACCATCCGTTTGCGTTTTGCCACGCCTTTGCAGCCGCATGATTATTTGCAAGTGACGTTGCCCGCTGCGCATACACGCCATTGGCAATTACAAGCGAGCAATGGGGCGGGTGAGAGTCGGCAATGGCGCGCCACTTTGCCGGAAGATGAGTCACCGTTGGATTGGAAACTGGCTGTGCCGCATCTGGCCAAGGGGGTGGCTCAATTGCAAATCAATGCCAAGGATGTGGGGCAGGCTGGACAATGGCGGGTTTGCCGCTTGGGCGCTGCGTTGTTGGAGTGAGGGCTGCAAAATGGTATGATGCTTGCGCGACCTTGCTGTTTAATTATCCCGACTAGCCAATAATGCGTGCCGCTCAATATGGAAACCCCTCATCTCATCCTGCCGATTGGCATTGATACGTTTGCCATCATCCGGCAAGAGGGGTTTTATTATGTCGATAAAACCCGTTTTGCCTGGGAGCTTTCGCGTCAGGCAGGGTATTA
>CAMBDR010000154.1 GCA_945864765.1 Janthinobacterium lividum
CCCGAGATCGACCTCCCACCATGCATTTAGCTCGCTGTTCGTGTGCGAGACGGATGCGCCCGCAAAGTAGTCCCCATTCGGGTTGCCATCCACGGCGCGGCCAGACAAGCCGCCAAAACCGGTCGAGGACTGCGCGGTGGGCTTGCCCAGGGCGAGATTGCCAGTGTTGTCGGGAGGGCTGTCAAAGACTTCAACCTCAGCCATATGGAGATAATCCGTCCCCTGCAACTGCACGCGCAAATAGCGCCCTGGCACGGCAGCCAGGGTGAGGGTATTGATCGTCAGCGCAGTGCCAATCGTGCCCACCCTGGCGGCGGTGATTTCGGCGGCATTGAGCGCGCGGTTCGGGAAGGGGCTGGTGGAAACCAGGATGTCCGCGTTGTTTAGCCGGGTGCCACAGCAGTCGGTGCGGTTGTAGATCTTGATCGTGGTGATGGCATAGTTCGCCCCGAGATCGACCTGCCACCATTCCTGCGGGCTGTTGAGCGTGTGCGTGACGGAGTTGCCATTGTAACTGCCGTTCGTGTTGCCGTCCACGGCGCGGTCAGACAAAGCAGTAGAGTTAGAGTAGTTCGAGGACTGCGCGGTGGGCTTGCCCAGGGCGAGATTGGTGGCGGCGCTGACAGGTGCCATAAACAACAGGAGCGCCACCGCGAGCACTGCGGCGACCATGCGGGGCCATACAGGGTTCTGCCGCAAGCACCAAAGTTTGCCTGCTTGCGGAAATTTATTTGATATCAAATTTTTCATCATACGGCCTCGGTGGTTGACTGTTCGCAAGCACTCACACAAAATGCTGCGGGGCAAATGAATTATAAATATGATACCAGTAAAATTGAGCAAAAAAGGGTGGCGTAGCAAGCCATGCGCTTCATTTCCAGCCAGCCGTTGTTGGAAGCTTATTTAACCCATAGCGTTCAAATAACTGTTTTGCCGGGAAGCGATTATTGCCCCTTCTTGATATTTAAAAATAACAATGAACGCTTTGAGACGATTTTTCTTGCCAAATTGGCGGCTAAGTATTATTATTCGGTTCGTGAATGTAAGCGATTACATTTTATGATAAGCCGTTTTCAGCAGCGCAGGCATTCACAACACATTCGCAACACATTCACAACACATTAAAAATAAATCAAGGAGATATCATGAAGCAGCAAAACAGCAGCGTTAGCAAGGGCCAAACCAAATTTGCGGGATCAGTGTTAGCGGTCGCCATGCTCATGGCAGGTGCGGCCCAGGTTTCGGCCAGCGTCACGGTTCCGGTGATTGGCAAATTGCTCTGGTCGGAAGAATTTAATGGCACCAGCCTGAACACCAGCTTGTGGACGGCAAGCAATGGCAACGGTTGCGAGATCAATTTATGTGGCTTTGGCAATCAGGAGCTGCAATACTACAGCCCGAATAATGTTTCTATCGTCAGTGTGCCGTTTGAATCGGCTACCCGCGCCTTGGCATTGAAAGCGCAGCGGCAGACGGTGGGTAGCAATGTTTTCACTTCGGGCAAAATTTCATCGTCGGGCAAAGTGCAAGTGCAATATGGCATGATTGAAATGCGCGTCAGTGCGCCGAAAGTGGGCACGGGTTTATGGCCTGCTGCGTGGATGCTGGGCACCAGCCCGCAAACCTGGCCGCGCAATGGCGAGATTGATATTATGGAAATGGGCCATAGCCGTGCGCAAAGAGCGCTGGCCAACTACCCGGCAATTGATAATTATTCCGGTTCGAATGTCATTACGTATCAAACCACGGCCTGCGTGCCCGGCAACCCAAGCTGCGCGGCTTCGACTGCCTGGCAAACCAAGAACTGGTATATCTCTTCCACGCCGATGACTAACCGCTTTGTCAAATATCGGCTGTACTGGACTGAGAGCCAAATCCGCTTTACCGTGATCGATAACGGGGTGGAGCGCAATATGTACCAAAACCCGATCACCGTGAATTCGCCTTCGCTGCAAGCACCGTTTTACATGTTGTTCAATTTGGCGGTGGGCGGTAACTTTACCGACGCGGCCACGCCTGCGCAGGTAACCGCGCCCTTGCCGGGCACCATGTATGTGGATTATGTGCGGGTTTATCAATTGGATGGCAAGGGCGCGGTGAAGGTGGGTAACCCGAACGTGGCCGAGACTGGCAAGTTTGGCGTGTTTACTGATTTGACTGCCGTTACCAACAAGCAAGTGGTGGGGGTGAGTTCGGACGTGTGGAACTGGAACCAGGCATCGATGAGCGCTGGCACTACCGCACCGATTGAAGGCAGCAATGTGATTGCGTGGAATTATACGGCCGCCAATCAATGGTTTGGCAGCAGCGTGCAGTCGCGCCAAATTCGCAATATGAGCAATTACAAGGGCGGTTCGCTCAAATTCAAGATCAAGATTCCTGCCAATGTAGCGTTTAAGGTGAGCATTGGGGATACTTATACCAATCTGGGTTCGGTTACCTTCCCGGCCAATACCACGGCTTATGGTTTGGTGCGCAATGGCAATTGGGCTACGGCAACGATTCCGGTGGCAACGCTGGCGGGGACTAAAATTGCCTTGCAATCGATGTCGGATTTGTTCCAGATTTCCAGTGTGGATGGTAGCTTGCCGGGCAGTACCTTTCAGTGGGCGGTGGATGATATTATTTGGGATACTGCGCCGTGATGGTGTGGGGGTAATTCATTTGCTTTGATTTGGTGGGTGGGGCAGCCAGCTTGTGAGGGGCTGTCGCAAAAGCTAAAAACTGCGATTTCTCTGTTCTGCAGATGATTAATTTATGCAATTATTCCACCCTCCGGCCATCATATCGTCATTCCCGCGCAGGAGGCTGTCGCAAAAGGCGTATATCTTCAAACCCGTCATTCCCGCGTGCTTTTGGCGGGAATCCAGTTGGTTCATTTCGCGTAGCGCCAACATTATTTGTCGTGCTTTGCACGAGAAGGTGGCACTGGATTCCGGTGCGCCGGACCGCCGCCTTCGCGGGAATGACCGGGCGGCGTTCCGCGGAGGTACGGCCTGTGGCCTTTTGCGACAGCCTCCTGCACGGTAGTGACCAGGCGGCGATCCGCGTGGCGGAGTGTGTCCTTTTGCGCCAGCCTCGTAAGGGGTGGGCTGTCTTGTAAAACCGTTCACGCTTGCTTAATGCCGATGGCCTGTTCAACCGCTTCCAAATCGCCCATGCGGCGCAGGTAGCAGTGTTTTTCGATCAGGCGGCGACGAAGCTGATGATGTGGGGGCACGTTCTGCACGGTCAGCCCCATTCTTTGCCAAGCAATTGCTCAACACTTGGTAATGCATCATCTTGGGCGCATCGCAACTTATAAATCGCAAGAAACTCGCCCATCGCCCGCTGCATTTCCAAAATTACTTCACCGGTATCGGCGTATTCTTCTTCGTCCATGTCGCCTTGGGCAAGGCTGGCCTCGTTTGATTTGATATCCTTGCCAATTGACTGCAAGGCATTGATTATTGCGTGATTTGAAATTGTTTCTGTCATGATGGTTTTCCTTTAATTTTGCCAATCAACCAGATAAACGGCCAATTGCTTCAAGTGTTGCACAAATAAGGACAACGGCATATCGTCTTTGGGCGCAACGCTGTAATGATTGCTGCGGCGGGCACCACGCGCCATATTTATCATTCCTGCCGCAATCGCCATTGCCCCACTTGCCAAATGCGCGCCAAGGAGAACTGGATCGCCCAGCGTAATCGGGAATTGCTGCCCGTACCGTATTTCCATTTGGTGTTTACGCTACCGCACGCCTTGAATGGCCTGGCTGGGGCACACATGCGCGTAATCACTGACATTTTGTTTGATTCCGTTGCCAAAACCCTCATCGAATTTGGCGGTAATCCAAAATGGTTGGGCGGTGAAATGGCTTTCTCGCTGGTGTTGCACACGTGAACGCAAACGCTGGTGCGTCACCTGCACCTGCATGCGCTGGTGGCGGGCGGCGCACTGGCCGCAGATGGGGCATGGGTCAGTGGCAAAGCTGGCTTTTTGTTCCCGACCAAAGCCTTGTCAAGCGTATTTCGTGGCAAGTTTATGGCGGGGATTATCGCCGCACATGCCAGTGGGCAGTTACAGCCCGATGCCTTGCAATTAGCCAAATTAACGGCCAAGCAAACCAAGCAGGCCAACCAGGTTTGGCGCACCATGCTGGCGCAGTTGCGCAAGCATGATTGGGTGGTTTATGCAAAAGCACCGTTGGGCGGCCCGGCGCAAGTGCTGGAATATTTAGCCCGCTACACCCATCGTATTGCCATTTCAAACGAGAGGCTGACCAGCCTGCATGATGGCACGGTGACTTTTGCCGTGCGCAACAATGAGCCGAGTGGGCCGCGCAAACGGCAGGAACGATTGCCCGCCAATGTCTTCATACAACGCTTCATGCAGCATGTGCTGCCGTCAGGCCTGAAGCGCATTCGGCATTACGGCGTGCTGGCCAATTTCCATAAAAAGGCAAAACTGGCCTTATGCCGCGCGGCCTTGAATGCACCACAACCGGAACCCGTGGTTATTGAAGCCATTGCCGCTTTCATGCAGCGGGTGGCGCAGGTTGATATTACTTGCTGCACCTGCTGCAAGACCGGGCATTTCCATGTCACGGAGGCGATTGCGCCAAATCGCAGCCACGCAACCCAAGCCAGTCCACACCAAACCGGGCCGCCGCCATGAAAAAACAAGCTGGATTCATCAAGAAACCCTGGTTATTCATATGGCGCTTGGTTGGGCCAGGGGCAAACTCGGCCTTATGCCGGGTTGGGAGGCCAATTTGCCCCAAGCGACATGTTGAACAAACACCACAAATCGCGCCTTGCGCCGCCTTTTTACCAATTGCGTTGCGAAATACTGATATTTGCAGGCGCAATTTCCCATCTACTGTTATAGAATCCCCTTAGTTACCGCCGCAGCAGGCGGTTTAGTCCAACAGGGTTTATCTGCCGCGACTGCTGCGCGGCTCGCTTTTGCGTTTGTGGGGCGGCAGATAAACGCTATTCGTTATGCGCTTTGTGCAAATGGTTGAAATCATTTCTACGCCGAGGCTGAGCTTGAGAAGCGCCATGCTTGGCGATCTTGATCTATTGTATGAGCGTGTGTTCTCGGATTGCGAAGTCATGCGCTTTGTTTTGGGCGATGCGGCATTCGATCGTGAACAATCCGCCAAATTCTTTGCCTCGGCCTTTGATCATCAAGCCACCGGTCTGAAACTCGGTGTGTTGATTGAAAAATCGAATTCAGAGATCATTGGTTTTTCTGGCCTCATGGCATGCAGTGTGCTCGGTGAGAATGACTACGAAATAGGCTTTGTCCTATCGCGCGCTGCATGGGGCAAAGGTTACGCTACTGAAATTGGTCGCGGGCAGCTCAATTACGGCTTTGGCACCGTCGGGTGCACGCGCCTGCTCGCCCAGGTGGCGCCCGAAAACGATCGTTCCATCGCCGCGCTGAAGAAGATCGGAATGGTGTTCTATCGTAGCGTTGAGAGTGCGGGCCGCGGCACGCGGCACATCTATGTTGCTCACGGACGCGCATAACACTTCGTTCCAAGGGACGCGCCGACAAGCGACGCGCCCCTGAACTCGGACGTTAGAGTTCAAAGATGCGCCGTGATTTAGCTACCTCATACCCGAGTACTTTAGCGGGAGCGGCGACCGAAACCCCGGAGGCACTTGAGCGGCCCAAAGAGCGGCTCGGTGTTCAGCTACCCGTGGACTTTGCGTGGTTTGTGCGTATCAAATGAAGGAATCGTCGTTGATAACTGCCGCCCCCGAAAAGCCAAAGAAAACGGTATTTTCGATAGCGGCAACCAGGGCTGTCGTTCCGTGACGTTGGCTTCCACTTCAACGGTCAGAAATTTGCCCGGATTGCTGATCGAAGCCACCTGGTAAATCACCCGCAGGATGCGCGATGGCTTTGCCTTGTTGCGCACCGCCAGCTTTAACGACTCCCATCCCCATGACTTTTGCTTACCCAGCACATCGTGCAAAACACGCTTCAAGGCGGCCCGAATGTGCTCTTCCGGTCTATCGCCAACCACGACAAGATCGATATCCTCCGAATAACGCGAAGCAGGGGGCAAATGTACCTTGTGCAAAACAGTGCCGCCGCGCATTGCCACCTGCGAGGACAGGAACGGGTCGTTAAAAATAGCCAGCATCGCCCGGCACAGCAGCAAATCCTGCTCGACTTGCGCCAGCACGGGCCATGGCACCTGGGCTTGATGGGCGAGAATGTCTTGCATCGTCAGCGGTATCATGAAAGTTCCTTTACATCAGCATTGATAAAAAGCGACCAGCGCGCCGCCATCGGCAAGGCGGTAAGCGCCTCGCCGGCTAGCGCGTGCGCGGCCTTGGTGGTGGCGGCACCCCCCGCATGGTGCGCCAAAAAAGCCGGGTTTAACCTGGCGGGCAAGCGCTCCGCTACCATCTGGCTGAACGCGGCTTGTTCCAGCGCCTCCAGCACGAATCCAAAACGCTGCATGGTGGACAGTTCGGTTTCCGCCTCAAGCGCTTGGCGCATGCCTTTTTTGCTCATGTGCGGCAACATGTCCTTGATCGCTTGCACCGCGCGGCCAACGCCGCCGATGCGGTGGGCGTAGCGCAGCAGGTCGAGCGCGGTGGCCTCCGGTGTGCTGATTTGCAATGGCGCATACGCTTGCGGCAAACTGGCTGCGGGGGTCGCCGCCACGCGCTTTTTGACGAAGAATTGCACCCGCAGGCGGCCTATCTCCAATGCTTTTTGCGGTTTGTCGGTGATAACCTGCACCGTTTGCACCGCCTGATGTGAAGAACCGTACTCCGAGGCCGCCGACAGCAGGGCCACATAATAAGGCCGTCCGAGCGTTTGAAAATAGGCGTCCAGCCACCAAAAAACCGGCGGCGCACCCATTATGAGCTGGTCATCGCCGACAATCAGGAAAAAATCCTGGCGCGGCGACACCCGCACCACGCACCCGCCCAGCCGATTTGGCCGATTCAAGCGTTTCAATTGCGCGCGGGCGGCGATGGTGGAAAGCCCGGTGTCCTTTGTGATCTGCGCCATGGTAAATCCGACCTGCCCCACTGCCTTTTGCGCCACGACAAAGCGCTGCGCAGCGTTCGCATTACGCTGTGCAGGGGCGCTTGTTGCGGGGGAGGGAATTTTCTGAACCATTTTCATATCGTAGTGTATAACGCTCATTTATGCAAACAGTTCATGCATTAGAAGGTGATATAAGACCAGAAATTTCGATTTCACCAAGCCCTCTTCAATTTTGACCGGGATCGAATCGCTAACCTTGATCTCCCACGTGTCAAGCCAAACCCGCAACCCGTCCGCCCGCATGCGAAGAGTCAAGGCGCGCACGATGGCTTTATCGCGGGAACTGTGGTTGAGAAAAACGTCAAATTGCGCATCGGATTGTGCATCTTGCGGCATGGTCAACTCCCGCATTGGCTTGCTGTTTGGTTGGTATGCTCATCATACCCGCGAAACCGGCAATTTTCCACGCCGCAATTGTTTTACCCTGGCTATCGCCGCCCAGTCGGAGCAAAAGCCGCTTTCTGTCAGATTCCTCGTAAAATACAATTGTGTTGGTTGGGGTTTTTTGATTGCGGTTATAATAATACTTTAAAAGCGCGGATGCTGGTTTATTTAAAGCTTAAATGACGCTGAATATTCCCACCACGGAAGTATTTCGTCATCCAACCGTGTCACGCAAAAACGATTCCGAAGCGAGCACCGCACAATGGTAAAACCAATCTTTTCCGCCGCAGTGCCCGTGCTGCTGGTACTGTCCGCGCTCAATTGCCACGCGCAGGCAGTTTGCAGCAAGGCCAGCGAATTTCAGCCGGAATTATGCCCAATCAAACTACCTCGCATTACTGCGGTGGAAATAACAGAAAACGGCGCACGCTCATCCCCCGGCGCGGAGCCAAATCTGGATTGCAGCCGCTTCCAACTCAAGCCCAAACAGGTGCGCCAGTATTTTAGCCGCGCACGCCAACTGAAAGACCCCAAAGACAGCCATCACACCCTCGACTGGTTACCCTGCTATGCCAGCGGCACCCTGCGCCTGGCCGACGGTAAAACCGCAAGCTGGGTGATTGAGCAAAGTCAAACCGCACGATTGACGGTCGCGGGCGCGGCAGAAATCAGCTTGTATTGCCC
>CAMBDR010000155.1 GCA_945864765.1 Janthinobacterium lividum
GCGGATATGGATACCCTGATGGCGCAAACCCTGGGCTGGCCGCTGCCCGTCGCCGGTCTACGTTATTGGCTGCAAGGCCAGGTGCCGGGCGCGGCCCCCTTGCAAGACGATATGACCGAAAGCCAGGGCTGGCGCATACGCTTCGTGAGTCGGCACCCGGATGGCAGCCCCAAACGTATCGATTTGACGCGTTACAGCGCCGAGGCTGGCGAAGTCAAGCTACGTTTGATTATTGATGGCCCGGCAGAAGGTGGCCAATAAGGTAAGGTATAACGCAAGATGACAAAATTAACTGAACTCAATAATTGTTTGGCCCCCGCCAAAGTGAATTTATTTTTGCACGTGCTGGGGCGGCGCGCCGATGGTTACCACTTGCTGCAATCGGTGTTTCAATTACTCGATTATGGCGACACCCTGCATTTTACCTTGCGCGAGGATGGCAAAATCCGCCGCACCACCGCCTTGGCGGGGGTGGCCGAGGTGGATGATCTGGTGGTGCGCGCGGCCAAACTATTGCAAAGCCAGACCCCGCGCATGGGGGTGGACATTCGGCTGGAAAAAGTCTTGCCGATGGGCGGCGGCCTGGGTGGTGGCTCCTCCGATGCGGCCACCACCTTGATTGCGCTCAATCATTTATGGCAAATTGGCTTGAATCGCGAGCAATTGATGCAAATTGGCTTGAAACTGGGGGCCGACGTGCCATTTTTCTTGTTTGGGAAGAATGCCTTTGCCGAAGGTGTGGGTGAGGAATTACAGGCCATTGCCACGCCGGCATGCTGGTATGTGGTGATCGAACCAGGGGTGAGTGTGCCGACGCCCGCAATTTTTTCTGCGCATGACTTGACAAGGGATACGAAACCCGTCACAATAGCGGACTTTTCCAGTAGCCCAGCGTCTTGCTTCGGAAAGAATGATTTGCAAGCCGTGGCGGCGCGTTTATACCCGCCGATTGCGCAAGCGGTGACGTGGCTAAGCCACTACGGCGCGGCGCGCATGACAGGCTCCGGTGCCTGTGTGTTTTGTGCGATGCCCAATTTGGCCGATGCGCAGCGAGTTGTTGCTGCAGCACAGGCCGCTTTCCCCGATCAGTGGAAAGTGTGGTGCGCCAAAGCATTAACACAACATCCAATGGCACAGTATTTGTCAGATGATGTGGTGAATTAGCCGCAAATTAGTTGCAAAGTAGACGGTTTCAATAAAAATTGAGTGTTTTGCAGCAATTTTTATGAGTCACAGGTTTGTTTGTTATCGAATTGGGTGCTATAATGCCCCGGCGGTAGCGAAAGCGAGTTGCGTAGGGGAGTCGCCAAGTTGGTTAAGGCACTGGATTTTGATTCCAGCATGCAAAGGTTCGAATCCTTTCTCCCCTGCCAAAATATTTGGTCGTGCTGTATTAGTAGTCGCATCATTATTGGCATTATTCATTAGTATTACCCGTTGGTATTATCTGTTTCTTCCTCGGCAAACCTTCCAGTTTGCTTTCCAAGTGTTTAACGAACTATCCTGGAACTCCCATGGGCTACGAAAACCTAATGGTGTTTACCGGTAACGCGAACCCGGCGCTGGCTGCTGGTGTTGCGGCCCAACTCGGTATTTCCCTCGGCAAGGCAGCAGTTTCGCGATTCTCGGATGGCGAAGTCACTGTAGAAATCAATGAAAACGTGCGCGGTAAAGACGTTTTTGTCCTGCAATCCACTTGTGCCCCCACCAACGACAATTTGATGGAAATCATGTTGATGGTTGACGCCCTAAAGCGCGCCTCGGCAGGTCGTATTACGGCGGCGATTCCTTATTTTGGTTATGCCCGGCAAGATCGGCGTCCGCGTTCGGCACGGGTGGCAATCTCGGCCAAGGTAGTGGCCAATATGTTGGAAGAAGCGGGGGTGGAGCGGGTCTTGATCATGGATTTGCATGCGGATCAAATTCAAGGCTTCTTCGACATTCCGGTTGACAATATCTATGCATCGCCGCTGTTATTGGGTGATTTGCAAAAGAAAAATTACGAAGATTTATTAGTGGTGTCGCCCGACGTGGGTGGCGTGGTACGCGCCCGTGCTCTGGCGAAACGCTTGAATTGCGATTTGGCGATTATCGATAAACGTCGTCCCAAGGCCAATGTGTCGGAAGTGATGAATATTATTGGTGAAGTCGATGGCCGCAATTGTGTGATTATGGATGACATGGTCGATACCGCAGGCACCTTGACCAAGGCCGCCGAGGTATTGAAAGAGCGCGGCGCGAAGAAAGTGGTGGCCTATTGTACCCATGCGGTTTTGTCTGGCCCGGCGATTGAACGCATCAGCAGCTCGCCGTTGGATGAATTGGTGGTGACCGATACCATTCCACTGTCGGAAGCGGCACAAGCTTGCAACAAAATTCGCCAACTCACTTGCGCACCTTTGCTGGCAGAAACCTTCCGCCGCATTATCAAGGGCGATTCGGTGATTTCCCTGTTTGTAGATTAAAAAGTAGAATCAATTTGTTTTGGCGGGGAGCCTTGTGGCTCCCCGATTTATTGTGCCCCTGGTCGCGGGGGCACTTCACGCAAACCTTGGTTTGCATTAATTGGAGTAGTTCATATGAAAGTAGTCGCATTTACCCGCACATTGCAGGGGACCGGAGCGAGCCGCCGCCTGCGTAAAAGCGGTCAAACCCCAGGTATCGTGTATGGCTTTAACGGCCCAGCCGTCAATATCACACTCGATCACAATGCCCTGTATCATGCATTGAAAAAAGAAGAGTTCCATTCGTCGGTGCTCGATCTGGAAGTGGATGGCGCGAATCAACAAGTTTTGCTGCGCGATTTCCAAATCCACGCCTACAAGCAATTGGTCTTGCATGCTGATTTCCAACGTATCGATCCAGAGAAAAAAATCCACATGAAAGTGGCGCTCCACTTCGTGAATGCAGAAATTTCCCCCGCAGTGAAATTGCATGCCGGCATTTTGAGCCATGTGATTTCGGATCTGGAAATTACTTGCTTGCCAAAAGATTTGCCACGTTTCATTACCGTCGATTTGGCGACGCTGGATGCAGGCCATGCATTTCACGTCAACGACTTGAAAATGCCTGAAGGCGTGGCTCCTGCCAGCAACAAGAACCAAACCGTGGTCACCGTCACCATTCCTGCTGCTCAGGTTGCAACTGAAGCGGTTGCCGCTGCACCTGCCAAGAAGGGCAAGAAGTAATCTTCTGCGCTGCTTGCAACAAAAAAACCCGCTACGGCGGGTTTTTTTATGCGTTTTTTTGTTTTAACGCCCCGGCCACGCTACCGCAGGCCCGGTTGCGCCATTAAAGCCCAGTTCTGCCAGTGCGTGCATTTCCGCTTCGCTACTCACGCCTTCGGCAATGACTTGTAAATCGATGCTATGCGCAATGGTACTCAAACCCTTTAAAAACGCCTGGTTGCCGGGGCTTTGGTGAATGTCGCGGATAAAGCTGGCATCGACCTTGATGTAATCCAGGCCCAAATCGTGGAGTTGGCCAATTTGCGCAATTTGTCGCCCAAAGTGTTCAATCCCAAGCTGGCAGCCAATGTTTTTTAATTCGGCGCAAAATGCCTGAAAGGCTTCAAAATGCGCCAGCACACCCACCTCGGCCACTTCCAGCCACAGGCGCGGGGCCACTGTCCGATGATGTTCCAATAGCTCGCGCAGTTGATGCCGAAAGTGCGGGTGTTGCACCGAGCGCGCCGATAAATTGATGGCCAAACCGGCCAGTTCCGGATGCAAGCTCAATTGCTGTACGCTCAGTGTTACGGCGGCCAAATCGAGCATACTGGTTAGCTCCAAACGCTCGGCCAAGGGCAGAAACTGGCCAGCGGTGAGCCAACCGCTTTCGGCATCCACGGCCAGACGCAAGGGGCATTCGCTATGCAGTAACTGGCCATGAAAATTGACCACCGGAAATTCGGCCAGCTTGACCCGCCTTTGCGCCACCGCTTGCTTGAGTAACTCGCCCCATTGTTGCTGGCTGCGAGCGTGTTCCTGCGTGCTTTGCACCGTGGTAATGGCATTGCCGCCTTGCGCTTCGGCGCTGGCCAGTGCCGCATCCACCTGGGCTAACAAGGAGCTGCAATTTTGCCCCGCTTGATAATGCGCAATGCCGATGCAGGCAATATTGGCCCCTTGCAGCAAGGGCGCACAACTTTGTGCCAGATTATCGAGCATTTCTTTTGCCAGCGCCTCGGTTTGTTGATGGTCAAGCGATAGCTCCAAACCAAAATCTGCCCCGTTTAAGCGACCTGCCAAACAGTCTTTATGCTGTTGCGCCACTTTGTGTATCGCCAAACTAACTAATTGAATCACTTGATCGGTATCGGCACGGCCAATTTTTCGATTCAATTCAGCCAATTGTTGAATCCGTAACAGCAACATACTACCGTCGCGCGCATCTTCCGCGTCCAGACTGGCGCGCAGGTGGGCCATAAAATAGCTGCGATTGGCCAAACCGGTGGCGCTATCCTGGTTGGCTTGTTGCCGCACTTGCTCCAGACGCCCAGCTTCATCATCAAACATCGACTTCAAGCGCTGCACCACCGAATTCATGGCCTGGGTTAAAGGGCGCAGTTCCGGTACGGTGGAGTCCGGCACGGTGGTGAAGCGGCGTTCGGTAATCGCTTGCGCCTGCGCAATAACGGCGTTTAAGGGGCGGCGTATTCTGGCTAAAATCAGGCTGCCCAGGATGGCACAGGCGATGCCGGCAATGGTGAGCGCACCCGCCATTTGCCAGGTCGAATTCCACAACGCATTGTAGGCAAAGCGGCTATGACTGACTAACTTGACCGTGCCCACCTGTTGCCAGCCGCCGGAAATTTTTGCCTGACCTGGTTCTGCGGCGATGGGCATCAAGCGCACAAACCAGGTGGGCGCGTTGGTGGCAGAATCGTTGGCATGGCGTTCGACCAGGGTGTGATCAAATGGATCGACGATACTGATCATTTCATAATTGCCGCTGTCAAACAGTGCCGCGACGGTCAATTCCATTTCAACCTTATCCACCTGGCGCTGGCTCAGCGATAAGGCCAGCGTATTGGCGTTATCATTATTTTTCAAGCGCAATTGCTCTTGCAAATAGGCGCGTGAACTCAGGGTCGAAGCCGATAAGCTCCACACCATGGAAAAAAGGGTAGAGAGCAATAAAAGTAACCACAGTTGGCGGTACATTGACATGAGAGATCCTTTATTTTACGCAGCCTGTTGCGAAACCCGGTAAGAGCTACTTTACCATTGTCTCACCCGTTTTAGTCAAAACCTTCATTATGAGCTCGTTGTAGTAAATCTTGCCAGCGCGAAAGTCGCCCCACGCCACCCGGCCCCAGCGTCGCATTGGCACCGACCCCTGCAAATACCCCTTGATTATTAAAGCTGAATATCGGCTGTAAATCGCTGCGCCGTGAGGCAGGGCGAATTTCACCGATTAAATTATCCAAAATCAGCGGTTCGGCATCCGGGCTGGGGTAATACGCCAACACCATATGCGCTTGTAGCAGCGGTTGGCTGACGCTGCCCAGTTTGGCTTTTACATAAATCAAACGTAAGTTTTCATTGGGTATTTGTAATTGCAGCAAGGTGAAGTATTTGGCGATCACAAAATCTTCGCAGTCGCCTTTGTTTTTGGCCAGTGATTCCATGGGCGTGGCCCAATAATCGTCTTGTCTCCATACCATGATGTCGTCGCCAAATTCAATGTGCTGATTGAAAAAGTCATTGACGCGTTTGAGTTTATCCGCTGCCGCCAGGTCTTTGGATTGTTGTAATATGCGCTGCCATGCTTGTAAGTCATTCGGTTTGCCACCCAGGTGGCGAAATTGCGCCTGAATTTTATTCCAGTCAATGGCTTGGACGAGTAAGGGGAGTAGCGTCATTAATAATAACGCCACAAAAAAAGTTTGAATAAAATCACGTTTCGTCTTCAAAATAGCGCACAATTCAGAGATAGGTACGGGTAGCCGTATTGCATATGATAGTCTTAACTAAAAAATGACTTGTTTTCAATAACAATAGACAGGATAGATTATATGAAACTGAAAAATTTCCCCACCTTAATTCTTGTATTCGGACTACCGTTTTCGATCTCAACGACTGCATTGGCGCAAACTCAAACCTCGCAAACTCAAACCTCGCAAACTCAAACCTTACCGGCCATCACGCAGCAGGCTTTATTGAGCAATCCTGAAATATTATCCCGATGGCAGGCTTACCAGGCCGCGCGCAATGAGCGTGATGTGATTTCGGGTGGTTTGCGGCCACGGGTCGATTTCAGCGCGGGGGTAGGGCGCGAGCGTTTGCGTGAACAATTTCAAGATGCTGACTTTAATCGTCATTCTGCTGCACTGACGCTGACCCAATTATTGTACGATGGTTCAGCGCGAAAAAATGAAGTGCAACAATCCCATCATCAAAGCATGGTTCGTTTGTTCGAATTTTATAATAGCTCAGAAACCGTGGCGCTGGAAGTGACGCGTGCTTTTTTTGATGTTCTACGGTATCGCAAATTATTGTCCCTGGCTGAAGATAATTATGTGCAGCATAAAGCGGTGTATGAACAAATCCAAAATAAAGTCAAAGCGGGCGTGGCGCGACGGGTTGATTTGGAACAGGCGGCAGGCCGCTTGGCCTTGTCAGACGCCAATTTAGTGACAGAAGGCGCGAATTTATACGATGTTAGCAGCCGTTTTCAGCGTGTTGTGGGAATTTTGCCTGGCAAGGATTTAAAAGCCGAGGTGGTTTTGGAGCGTGATTTGCCGCCCACCGCAGTCTCGGCTTTGCGTGCCGCGATCAGCCGCCACCCCGGTTTGCGTGCCGCAATCGAAAACGTGCGCTCTGCCGAAGCTGCGGCAAAAGGGCAACAAGCCAACTATTCGCCGCGCTTTGATTTGCGCTTGAGTTCGCAATACGATAATCATCTGGATGGCCGTAGCGGCAGTCGGCGCGATAATTTGGCGCAAGTGGTGATGAGTTGGAATTTGTATAACGGCGGCAGCGATAAAAGCAAAATCCGCCAATATGCCGATTTGCTGAATCAGGCCTATGCCGAGCGTGATCGGGCTTGCGTTGATGTGAGGCAAAATTTAAGCATTGCCTATAACGAAGCGCGCAAACAGGCGGAGCAATTGACTTATCTGGATCAGCATCAATTGGCGATTGATAAGGCCAAGCAGGCGTATCGCAAGCAGTTTGAAATTGGCCAGCGTACCTTGCTTGATGTGTTGGATACTGAAAATGAATTATTCCAGGCGCGACGCTCTTACACCAATGCGGAATACGATTTGCAAATCGCCTATGCGCGCGCGCATGCGGGCTACGGTGATTTGGTGCAGACTTTAAATAGCAAAGTGAAGTCAGCCGCCGAGTTGGCCAATGAGTTGCCCGATGTGCTGCGCGAACCGCTGGGTGATGCGGTAGCGCGCTGCGCACCGGAAACGCCTGATCAATTTCCGGTGAATAAAGAAGCCTTGGATCAACGGGCGCGCGATTTGATTAAAAATGATGGCTTGAGTAAATAAGCTCAGTCAATAAGCTCAGTAAATTAGAGCCATTTACCGTATGCCCCACAGCAGCGGGTCTTGCGGGTCCAGCAGCAATTGCGTGCGTGCGGTCACATAGGCTTGGCCGCGTATGCAGGGCAAAACCTGCCCTTCATGGTCGCCATGTTCACCATGGTCACCCGGTTCGCCCGGTTTGGTGGCAGGTTGGTAGCTGGCGGTGAAAATGCTACCGGTGATGCTTTGCTGCCGCCAAAGCGCGCCGGGGGCCAGCTTGCCATCGGCGGCCAAACAAGCCAGCTTGGCGCTGGTGCCGGTGCCGCAAGGCGAACGGTCGTAAGCGCGGCCGGGGCAGAGTACAAAGTTGCGGCTATCGGCCTGGGCCTGGGCCTCGGTCTCGTTATTGGTATCGGTATCGGGCGGGCCGAATAATTCTACATGATCGATGATGGCACCATTGGCCCCGCGCAAGCCCGCTGCCTCCACGGCTTGGCGCACGCGCCAACAAAAATCGGTCAGTTCGGTGGCGTTTTTGATGTGCAATTCCTGGCCGTGCTGGCTGACCAAAAAAAACCAATTCCCGCCCCAGGCAATATCGCCCATAATCCGCCCTATGCCC
>CAMBDR010000156.1 GCA_945864765.1 Janthinobacterium lividum
GCGACAGTGCCAGATTCACCATATTGGCATGCGTGGTCATCACGCCCTTGGGTTTGCCGGTGGAGCCGGAGGTGTAAATCACATAGGCCAGATTGGCGGGCCGGGTCAGGTTGGGTAGATTATCGCTCGGCTCATCAATCGGATTATCCGGCAAATACGCGTCCAGGCTCTGCCATTGGCTGTCCAGGCACAATACAGCACAGTCAGCAAGCTGCACGGCCTGAATATGCTGCGCCAGCGCCTGACTGTGGCGTTGCTGGGTCAGGCATGCGACGGGTCTGGCGTCGGACAAGACATACACCAGCCGCGCAGGTGGGCTGGCCGGGTCCAGCGGCAAATAGGCTGCGCCCGCCTTGTGTACTGCCAACAGGCTCACGATCATCTGCGGCGAGCGATCCAGGCAGATCGCAACCAAATCATCTGGCCCCGTCCCCAATCTGCGCAAGCAATGCGCGAGTCGGTTGGCTTGCAAATTGAGTTCGCCAAACGAAAGCTGCTCTTCACCAAACACCAGCGCAATATGATGCGGCGTGCGTGCGGCGTGCGCTTCAAACAGTTGATGAAAGGTTTGCTGTTCAAATTCCGGGTCGTGGCGGCAGGTATCATTCCAATCAAACAGTAATTGCTGCCATTCATCCGCACCCAGCATCGGCAACGCCGCAATGGGGCCGTCCGGCTTGGCGCAAACTTCGCTCAGCAAGCGGCTAAAATGGCGCGTCATGCGTGCCGCCGTTGCCTGGTCGAACAAGTCGGTATTGTATTCCAGCGCCGCCTGCAATTGGTCGCCCTGCTCGGCCACGCTCAGGGTCAGTTCAAACTTGGCCGTATCGTCTTCACCGGGCAGCGGCTGCAAAACCAAATCCGGCAGGGTGACGTTCTCCAGCGCGGTGTTTTGCAATACCAGCATCACCTGAAACAGCGGCGCATGGCTCAGGTGGCGTTCCGGCTTCAGGGCATCCACCACTTGTTCAAAAGGCGCATCCTGATGGGTGAACGCCTCCAATACCGTGTTGCGCAGCTGTTGCAGCAAGCCATGAAAGGTGAGTTGGCTATCGACTTGCACGCGCAGCACCAGCGTGTTGACGAAACAGCCGATCAAGCCTTCGATACCGGCGTGATGCCGCCCGGCTATTGGCGCGCCAATGCAAATATCGGCTTGTCCGGCATAACGCGAGAGCATTATGGCGAAGGTGGCCGTGAGCGTCATGAACAGCGTACACTGCGCCTGTTGGCTCAGTTGCCTGAGCGCTGCCGTCGTGTCGCCCGCCACAAAAAACGCGCAACTGGCCCCATGGTGGGTTTGCAGTGGTGGGCGCGGGCGATCGGTTGGCAGATTCAGCAAGGTCGGCGCATCGGCCAGTTGCCGACACCAATAGGCAAGCTGTTGCGCCAGCACGTCGCCACGCAGCCACTGGCGCTGCCAATGGGCAAAATCGGCATACTGCACCGCCAGCTCCGGTAAGATCGCAGACAAAGGCGCGCACTGCCCGGCCATCCAGGCACGGTACAAAGCCGCCAATTCCTGTACCAGCACACCCAGCGACCAGCCGTCTGCGATGATGTGGTGCAAGGTCACCAGCGCCATGTGTTCATCTTCACCCAGGCGTAGCAAAACAAAGCGCAGCAAGGGGCCACGCGCCAAATCGAAGGGCAGATGCGCTTGCGCCAGCGTCAGCGCACGCAAGCGCTGCTCCCGTGCGGCGGGCGGCATAGCGGACAAATCGCCTGTTTCAATCGTCCAGGGTTGATGCGCTGCCTGAATCACTTGCACCGGCGCGCCATCCAGCGCGGCAAACACGGTACGCAAGGCTTCATGGCGGCGCACCAGCTCATTAAGCGCATAAGTCAAGCCGTCCGGCAGCAAGCGCCCTGTTAAACGGAAACGACTGACGATATTGTAAAACGCCCGGTTTGGCTCCAGTTGATCCAAAAACCATAGCCGCTGCTGGGCGAATGACAAGGGCATGGCCTGGGTGCGCACCACCGGACACAACAGCGCAGGCAAGGCCGGAACCAAACCGGCGGCGTCGATTGCAGCACGTTCTTGCCGGACGCGCTCAATGCGCTGCGCCAGCAGCCTGATGGTGGGCGTTTCGTACAACACCCGTAGCGGCAGTTCAAGCTGAAACACCGTGCGCAGCCGGGAATACAACTGGGTCAACAGCAAGGAATGCCCGCCCAGCTCGAAAAAATTATCATGCACACCAATCTGCGCGCGTTTGAGTAGCGCCGCCCACATTGCCACCAACACCACCTCGATATCGGTTTGAGGCGCGACATAGTTCTGCGGGCCATGCGCCATGTCGTGCTCCATGACGGGCGACGGCAAGGCCTTGCGGTCGAGCTTGCCGTTGGGCGTCAAAGGGAATTGCTTGATCCAGACAAAACAGGCCGGAATCATGTAATCGGGCAGGCTTTGCGCCAGCGCGCCGCGTAAGCTTTGCACACCCTGTAAGCTTTGCACCTCAGCCTCAGCCGCCTGCGCCAGATCACCCTCGCTGACCAGATACGCAACCAACTGCTTGTCGCCCGCGCTATCTGCCAGCGCCAACACCACCGCCTGCGACACCTGCGCCAGCGCGCACAGCGCCGCTTCGATCTCACCCAATTCGATGCGAAATCCACGAATCTTGACCTGATTGTCGATCCGGCCCAAATAGTCAATTCGTCCATCCGGCAGATAACGCGCCAAATCACCGGTCTTATACATGCGGCTACCCGCAAGCCCGGCAGCGGCGGCAAAGGGATTGGGGATAAATTTATCGGCAGTCAAATCAGGCCGATTGAAATAAGCCCGCGCCAGGCCCGCCCCGCTCAAATGCAATTCACCCACCACCCCAAGCGGCACCGGATTCAAATTCACATCCAACACCCAGGCCTGGGTATTGCTGATGGGCCGCCCGATCAGGCAGGAAACCGGGCCGGAATCCAAGCCGCAACTTGCCCCGGAATCGCCCGAATCCAGCCGTGCCCAGGTTGAATATACGGTGTCTTCGGTCGGGCCATACAGGTTGAAAATACGGGCCGAACCATGTTGCTGCAAGTGTTGCACCAGCGCAGGCGGGGGCGCTTCCCCGCCCAGATTGATGACGCGGACCGTTTCAGCAATCGCGTGATTGCGCTCGATCTGGGCCATGGCCGAAGGAACGGTATTGATCATTGTTACCGGATAAGCGGATGGATTTTCCAGTAAATCGAGAACATTGTTCACCACCCAACAGGCACCGCCCCGGCACAGCGGCACAAACATCTCAAACACCGACAGATCAAAACAAACCGAGGTGGAACATAATACTTTGGCCAGATCAGCATCATCAAATAGCGAATGCGCCCAGTCGATAAACGCGCAGGCACTGCTGTGCGCAATGCCGATGCCTTTGGGCTTGCCAGTGGAGCCCGAGGTATAGATCAGGTAAGCCAGATTGGCGGGCAGGTTCAAATTGACCGGATCGGTATCCGCTTGCGCGGCTATTTCCTGCTGTTGGCGGTCAATGCAAAGCGTCACCATGCCCTTACCTTCAGGTTGCAGGTCCGCTGCCAAATCGGCTTGGGTCAGCAATACCCTGGGCTTTGCATCGTTCAAGATATAGCGTATGCGCTCTTGCGGGTAGGCCGGATCCAACGGCAGATACACGCCGCCCGCCTTTAAAATACCGAGCAGGCCAACCACCAGATCCAGCGAGCGTTCAAGACAAATGGCCACCAGTACCTCTGGCCCGACTTGCAAGCTGCGCAAATAATGCGCAAGCTGGTTGGCTTTGGCGTTGAGTTCGCAGTAGCTCAGGTGCGCGCCCGCAAACACCAGCGCGGTTTGCCCGGGCGTGCGGCGCACCTGGGCTTCAAACCATTGGTGGATGGTCTGTGCCGGCAGGCTGTGGTCGGGGGAGTTGGCGCAATTGGTGGAATTGGTGGAATTGGTGGAATTGGCCGGGCTGGTGTTCCATTCCACCAGCATTTGCGTCTTTTCCGCCTGGGGCAAGATATCGATTTGATTGCATGGCGTCTGCGGTGCGTGCGCCAAAGCTTGCAGCAACTGTTCCAGCGCGGTTTGCAAATAGGCGCACACACGCTGCGCGCCAATACTGCCGACCACTTGCGAGCTCAAGACGATGGCGTGCCCAAAATCGTCCACCGACATGGTGAGGGGATAATTGGTGTGTTCCTCAGCGCCTAAAATTTGCATGCCCGGCCACTCTTGCGCTGCTGTTTTAACGCCCGTTTCAGCCGCAGTTTCAGCCGCAGTTTCACCTGACATCGCAGGCGCATGGTAGCGACAATTGAGCAAGGCGGAAAACAGCGGCGCGGGGGCTACCACGCCGCTACAGCGTTGCGCCAGCGCCAGCGACGCATGTTCATGCCTGAGCAAGCGCATCAGCAAGCCGTGGGTGTGCTGCACCCGCTCACGCACACCTTGGTTATCCACCCCGATGCACACTGGCAAGGTATTGATAAACATCCCCAATACCTGACCAGCATCGCCAGCACCCTGCGAGCGGCCGGACAACACCGTACCAAACACCGCATCACTGCGCCCGCTTGCTCTGGCCACCACCAGCGCCCATGCCAAATGGATCAGGCTGGCGCTGCTGACTGCCAGTTTGCGCGCCTGATGGCGTATTTGCTGCGTCAACCCGGTGGCAAGTGGATAGCAGGCCTGATCCATGCCGGAACCGTCGCCCTGTATATCGAACAGACCAAAGGGCGCGCAGGGTTCATCCACCCTGGCCAGCATGGCGCTAAAAAAGGCCTGATGTTCAGCTTGATGCCCAGCTTGTTGTGCATCCAGGCAGGTGCGCGCAACATGGTTGCGAAAAGGAAAGGGCTGCGGCAAGGCATGGCCCCGGCCCTGTAAAATAACCCGCACTTCGGCCAGCAATAGTTCTGCCGTGGTGTGATCATTCACCAAATGGTGCGACAGCAATTGCAGCAGCCAACGCTGGTTGGCACGATCGTCAAAGGCAAAGCCGCGCAGCATGGGCGCTTGCCGTACATCCAGGCAATGGCGGCGCGGGTCATGGGCGCTGATTTGCTGCTCTGCCGATTCGTCCCCAACCTCGAATGCCATCACTTCCAGCGGCAAGGGCGCGTCGCGCCACACCACTTGCACCGGTTCGGGCAAACCGTCCCATACCACGGCGGTACGTAAAATATCGTGCCGCGCAATCACCTGCTGCAAGGCATCGACAAAGCCATCCAGCCCTTGGCGGCTATCAAAGGCAAACAGGGAGGTGGTTAAATAAGCATCGCCGTGCTTGCCCAGCAGTGTATGGAACAAAATGCCTTCTTGCAAGGGGGCCAGGGGGTAAATATCCTGAATATTGGGCGCACCGCCCGTTACCGTTTCGGTGATGAGATTGATTTCTTCTTGCGCAAGCTGCACCAGTGGCAGCATGGCCGGGGTAATTGCCGTACAAGCGGGCGGGATACGATTGGGCGGGACTTCAAACGCTTCGTCTGTGCTGTCAATTGACGCCGCCAGCGCCGCCACGGTTGGGGTTGCCAGCAGCGTGTTAATGTCGCAACGCAGCCCAAGCGCGCGCATCCGGGTCATGATGGCGGTTGCCAACATCGAATGGCCGCCCAGCGCAAAGAAGTTATCGTGTAAGCCGATCTGGTCGGCGTCGATTTTCAATACATCCGCCCAGATTTGGCTTATCTGCGCCTCAATTTCGCTGCGCACCGCGCTTGCCATATCCTGCGAATCACCCTGATCGTCCAAATCAGCCGAATCACCCAAACCACCCAAATCACCCCGCTCAATGTGTGCGCCAGCCTGCTGCAAAACCCGCAAGGCGGCACGGAAAACCGCAGGCTGATTTTCACCGCGCACCATCAAAGGCGGCATCAGGGTTTTAGCCTCGCCTGGGTACATGCTGGCCGCCAGCAGCGGATGCGGCCCCACTTGCAGCAACACGCCCATGCCACGCTGTTGTAGCGCCTGCACGGCCGCGTGCAATTGCACAGGCTCGCGCGCGTTACGCCACCAGTAGGCGGCATCATGCAATGCGCCCCCAACTACCTGGCCCGTGACGGTGGAAACCATTTCAATGCGCGGCACCTGGGGCGTAATATGGGCCAGTTGCGTCAACAGCCGTTGTTTGATCGGCATCATATGCGAAGAGTGATATGCCACTTCCACGTCAACCCGGCGCGCAAAATGCCCCAGGGCAGCAAGGCGCAACGCCAATTCGGTGAGCGCCGCCCTGTCACCCGATAAAACCAACGAGTCGATGGCGTTGTAAGCGGCAATGTCAACCTTGCCGCCCAGTTCATCCCAATACGAAGCCAGTGCCGGGGCCGGGATGCCAACGGCCAGCATGCCGCCGCCCGCCACCTCTTGTTGCAAAGTGGTCAGCACCGCTGTGACTTGCGCCGCATCCTGCAACGACAAAGCCCCGGCGGCCCAGGCAGCGGCAGGCTCGCCGCTGGAGTGGCCCAGCACCGCATCCGGCGTCAAGCCATGGCTGCGTAATTGATACGTGAGCGCCACCTGCAAGGCAAAGTTGCCCGGTTGGGCAAGGTCATTACGCTGCATATTGATTGGTTCGGCTGGTTCAGCCTGCATCAGCGCTGTGATATCTACGCCGTGCGCCGCCAATGCCTGGCAAGCATCATGCCAGCCTGCAAAAAAGGCAGGGAACTGCATCATTTCACGCCCCATGCCCGCCCATTGCAGGCCCATACCGCCATACACCCAAACCACGCCTGGCGGCGGAGCCGGGGTTGCAATGGTATGGTTGGGTTGGGTGGCAGATTGGGTGGCGTGATCGATTCGCATGGCTGACCTCATGGCTTAAATTAGTGCCGCATGCCATCGATTATAGCCGGAAATATTCCCATCATTATTGCCTTACTGAAAGATAATTTGCCACAACGCACACTATCACCAGCGGAATCCACAGCGCCTTTTCAAAAAGAAAACGCCATGCCACCAAATTAACTACACTGACTACATTTTCGTATTCGGCTCTTGTTCCACTTCCGCTATCCGCTGTTTCAGGAGGGTCTGCGCACGCTCCCGCTTTTCATTGCTCAAGCGTTTTTTCAGGATCGTCAGTTGCGCCACCTTCCAGGCATCATTCGCGGCAACGGCCACATTACAATTTGCCACAGGTTTTCCTGCTTGAACCAGATAGACAATACGTCCCTGCTCTTGAAAATCAATAGCCCCGTCATCATCTATGATATTTTCTCGCGCGGGTTTGCGCATTCACCTGAAGGAATTACTCCATGCCCCAACTTAAACTGACCTATTTCGATTTTCACGGCGGCCGTGCCGAACCTGCGCGTCTGGCGATGGCCATCGGCGGCGTTGCTTTTGAAGATCACCGATTCAGCTTTCCCGAGTTTGCCGAAGTGCGTAAGAGCACGCCATTTGGCCAGGTGCCGACTTTGCACGTAGACGGCGTGCAAGTGACGCAGTGCGATGCCATCATCCGCTATGCAGGCAAGCTTGCTGGTCTGTACCCGACTGACGCCTTTCAGGCTTTGCTGTGTGACGAAGTCATGTGCGTGGTGGAAGAAGCCTCGGTCAAATTGGGGCCGTCCTTCAGAATGACAGGCGAAGAGCAAAAAGCTGCGCGCCTGGCGCTGGTTAACGGCTCCATGCCAATTTACCTGGCCTGGTTGGAAAAGCAACTATTGGCGCACGGTGGTCAATTTTTCGCCGATAACCGCCTCACCGTAGCCGACCTGAAAGTCTTTGTTGACGTGCGCGGCCTGAACTCTGGCCGCCTTGATCACGTGCCGACCGACCTGGTAGAAAAAGTTGCCCCGGCGCTCAACGCCCACATGCAACGCATCGCCAGCCACCCGGCGGTGGTGCAATACTATGCCAAATTCGAGGCTAAATAATACTGCCACAGCGTAAGGACGTAGGGCGCAATGCATTGCGCCATCCCTTCCATCGCACATTGCAGCAATTTTACGGTTCCATGCGGTGCAATACATTGCACCCTACGGCCATGCGTTTTTCTGTTTTGTTGGTTAACGCACCCAACTTTGACTTAATACCCCAGCCTGCTTCAAACACAAATCTATCGCCTCATCAGCACGATCAGGTGGATATTTCCACTTCTTCAAAGCGCGGC
>CAMBDR010000157.1 GCA_945864765.1 Janthinobacterium lividum
GCACGCCAAATTCATCGCCGCGTTTTAGCAGGGATGCGGGTGCCATTTCGGATGATATTTTTAAGTCGGTACAAGGGCTGCAGGCATAGATGGGGCCGCAGGAGAAAGTCAGTGCCGCTGCATTTCGGGCGGCCACTGCTTGGAGACGAATAGTTATCGAACCAGTTCCAATCGATGTCGGTAAAGGTAAGCGAATTTATCCATATCGAAATTTTCAGCCGGGTGTTGATAACCCAGTCGCGGGATGATGGAGTTCATTCCGCGATCTATTCTCGAACAGCCGTTCACATTGATCACCACACCGCCCTTAATCAACCCCACCACCAAACACTGCGCTAAAATGAGTCCACCATGAGAATGGTAGCAAGTTAATTTTTATAAAGGAATCACCATGCGTTTTATCTATGCCAGCATCGCCCTCACATTCATGGCCATCGGCCCTGCCCATGCCGATAAAATCGACGATGTAATCCAAGCCGAAATGCAGCGCCGCCAAATCCCCGGCCTGTCTTTGGCCATTGTTGAGGGCGGCAAAATCGTCAAGGCCAAGGCTTACGGCGTTACCGAAAAAGGCAGCAAAGTGGCGGTTACCCCCAATACCTTGTTCCAGGCTGGCTCGGTTAGCAAACCGGTTGCGGCAATGGCGGCCTTGCATTGGGTGGAACAAGGCAAGCTGGGGCTGGATGAGGATGTGAATAGCAAGCTGACCACATGGAAAGTGCCCGCCACTGAATACACCCGTGAGAAAAAAACCACGTTGCGCAGCATTCTGAGCCATTCTGCCGGCCTCACCGTGCATGGTTTTGGCGGCTATGCCAAGGGCGCGCCCGTGCCTGGCCTGGTGCAAGTGCTCAACGGCGCGGCACCCGCCAATAGCGCGCCGATTGTGGTGGATATTTATCCCAATGGGCAAATCCGCTATTCCGGCGGCGGCTATACCGTCATGCAGCAATTGCTGTTGGATGTGACGGGTCAACCTTTTCCCGCCTTGATGCAAAACAGCGTACTCGGCCCACTGGGCATGACGCACAGCACCTACCAACAACCCTTGCCCGCCGACAAGCATGCACAGGCGGCGCTGGGGCACGATAATACCCGGCGCAAAGTCGCGGGGGGCTGGCATACCTACCCGGAAATGGCGGCGGCAGGCCTTTGGACCACGCCCACCGATCTGGCCAAACTGGCGCTCGGTATGCAAGCCATGTTGCACCCCAACCCGGACGCCAAGGCCAACGCCAAATCCGTTTTATCCAGCAGCATGGCGCAACAAATGCTCACGCCCCAGTCGGAACAGGCCGGACTGGGATTTTTCCTGAAGCCACCGCAAGAATTTGGTCATGGTGGCCGCAATGAAGGTTTCGATACCCAGTTCACCGCCACCCGCGACAGCGGCCAGGCCGCCGTGATCATGATCAATACCAACGATAATTCCGGCATGATGGGGCGCATTATCGCTGCCATTTCCAGCCAATATCAATGGCCGGGCAGTAGCAGTGCGCCGCTTGCCAGCAAAACCCCCAGGGTGAAACTGGCCAACGCGGTGCTGGAGCGCTATAACGGTTATTACGAGGTGGGAAATGGCAATCTGTTGCCCGTCGCCAGAAACGGCAAGCTGTTGCAAACGTATTCCGATGGTTTGCCCGATGAAACCTGGGCACCCGCAAGCGAACTGCGCTTTGTTGCCACTCAAGGCCAAAGTGAGTTGAGTTTTGTGCCGGACGAGCAACAATCTGGCATGGTTTTAATCCAGAATGCGCGTGGCCACAATCAAAAAATGGATCGCATCAGCCCCTTGTTGAAAGCACTAAAACCCAAAACCGGGTCGGCCAGCGCACGCATTGATGCCATCAAAAACACCTTGCTGGCACTGGCGCAAGGCGGGGCGGCGATCAGCCAGGCGGCACTGCTGGCTCCAAATACCCAAGCCGATTTCAAAAATTCCACCATGAGCGAATTTGCCAACCTCACCGGATTAAGCTTGCTGTATGAAGGCGATGTGCGCTTGACCCGGCATAACACGCAAGTCAACAAGATTTTGGGCTTCAAAATGCAATGGAGTCAAACCGCAGCAGGCAGTGGCGAGTATGTGCTGGTGTATCTGACTGCCGAGGGCTTGATGGCAGACCTTGATGTGGTGACGCAATAAATGGCGGTCGTCCATGTTGGCATGAGCACGCTGCTGCATGTGGTGGAAGTGATGGGCGTGATTGTGTTTGCCATTTCCGGGCTGGTAGAAGCACGCCAAAAGCAAATGGATTTGGTGGGTGTGTTTACGGTGGCCTTCATTACCGCATTTGGTGGCGGTACGCTGCGCGATATTTTGCTGGATCGCCGCCCCTTGTTTTGGGTGGAACATCAGGAATACCCGATTCTGATTTTTGCGCTGGCACTGCTGGCCTGGCCGTTCGGGCGGGCCTTGCAGGCAGCGGTGGCAGACCGGGCCGTGATGCTGGCCGATGCGCTTGGTCTGGGTTTGTTCAGCGTCACCGGGGCTTCGCTGGCGCAGGATTTGCAGATGCCGATGTTTGTGTGCGTGATGATGGGGGTGATTACCGGGATTTTTGGTGGGGTATTACGGGATGTATTATGCAACCAGATTCCACTGGTGTTTCGCCGTGGCCAGTTATATGCCACCTGCAGTTTTCTCGGTTGCTGGGTGTTTTTGCTGGCGCAATGGCTACATTTGGGGCAAACCCTGGCACTGCTGGGTGGCATTGCCACCACCTTTGTGTTGCGGGTGGTGGCGGTGCGTTACAACCTGCTGCTACCGGGCGGGGATGGCGACGCTTAGGCCAAGATACCAATGTGTTGCGGTATATAATGACAGATGGGCGGATGGCCTGGTAGCGAATGTGAGAACAAATAGCGACGGCTACGAATTCAATTGCGCCATTAAACTCTGGCGCAAAGTCGCTTCCTGCGGCCCCAGCGCAAAGCCCACCATGCGCTGCTGCGCATCAAAAAAGCGGCAGACATGGCGTTCACCCTGCATTTCATGCCGCCACTCACCGCCTGCCATTTGCTGCGGGGTCGGGGCCACCAGCGCAATCGGCAAACTCGGGGTTTTAACGATCACGGGCACGGGCTTTAAATCAATCGCGGTGGGTTTGCCGGTCAAGGTTTGCGCCAGGGCGCGGCCTGCTGCCATAATTGGCGCAATATACGGCATGGTGCGTGAACTGCCGTCATGAGTCGTGTATTGCGCGCAATCGCCCAGGGCGTAAATATCCGGCGCGCTGGTTTGGCCGTAAGCGTCCACCACAATCCCGCGCTCGCAACGCAAACCTGCGGCTTGCGCCAGGCGCGTATCGGCGCGCAAACCAACGGCCGATAACACCACATCCGCTGCCAGCGTGTCGCCATTGGCCAAGGTCAATTTCAAGGCAGCGCCATCGTGATCGATTTGGGTAGCGGTGGTGCCCAACAACATGTACACGCCGCGCCCTTCGAGCGCAGTTTGTAAGCCACGCCCCAGTTCGGCCGGCAGCAGCAGTGCCAGCGGCAAGGGGTTGGGGTCGATCACGCTCACGGTATAGCCTGCGCCGCTTAAATCGTCGGCAAATTCGCAGCCGATTAAACCCGCACCAATCACGGTAACGCGCGCTTTGGCCGGGGTTTGTTCAATCCGCTGGCGAAAGGCAGCATAATCGCTTATGTGATTGACTGATACCACTTGATCGGCCGCATCACCGGCAAAACTCAAGCGTATCGGCTGCGCGCCAAGGGCTAACACCAATTGCGCATACTCATGGGTTTGGCTGCTGGTGCGCAAAGTACGATTGGCGCTGTCAATTTCCAGCACCTCGGTGCGCGGCAAAATGGTGGCTTGCAATTGCGCCGCCATTTGTTCCATGCTTTGGTTTTGTAATTGCGCCGCCGCCTTGTTTTGCGCCAACGCATTGGAGAGCATGGGTTTGGAATAAAAACCGGCCTCATCGCGGCTAATAATCAGCAGCGGGGCGGTTTTATCAAGCTTGCGAAATTCGCGCGCTACCGTATAGGCGGCCATACCCGCCCCGATGATGATCAATGGTTTCATAATATTTCCAGGTAATTAAACTTCGACCATGTCGAAATCTTCTTTGGTTACGCCGCAGTCAGGGCAAGTCCAATCGGCAGGCACATCGGTCCAGGCAGTACCGGCGGCGATGCCATGCTCAGGGTCGCCAACAGCTTCGTCATAAATATAACCGCAAACCAGGCATTGATACGTTTTCATAGTGATCCTTAAAATCTAAAAATGGGAAGAATGGAAAAATCGGGAAAAACCGGAAAAAATGGGCCATCAAGCCGCTATTTTAAACCGCCGGATGCTCTGCCAACACATTGCGATACTGATTTGCATGGCGTTCTTCTACCTTGGCCAAGGCGGCGAAGCGTTTGGCCGCCAATTCCAGCGTGCGCTTGAACTGTTCGGCATGTTGTTTTGACTCTTCAATCTGCTCATCATATTCATTCACGGCAGCATGGTTGCCTTCTTCCAGCGCCAAATGACGGAATTTGGGGTACATTTCAGTGTATTCATAGGTTTCGCCTTCAATCGCAATGGACAAGGCTTTTTGTGGCGTCATTTTGTTTTTTGGATACAGTAAATCAAGGTGGGCAAACGCATGCATCACTTCCTGGGCTGCGGTTTCTTCAAATATTTGCGCAATCTCATGCGCACCCGCTTCACGTGCCAACTTGGCAAAATAACGATATTTAATATGCGCCATCGATTCACCAGCAAAAGCCGATTCCAGATTGGTGATGGTGATCGAGATGGGTGCTGCTGCGGGTGTTGAAGAGGCGACGGTTGGGGTCGTGGCTTGGTTAGTCATTTTTGGCTCCTGTTGAGTGATTTGATTTGCGATATCTATCGCTTCAGGGTGAATCATAATTCAAATCACTCTATGCACAAAATTGATTGTTCTTATTTTTAAGATAGCCAATAACTATTTAATCCCGAACAGGCAGCGCCAACCCAGATTTAATCGGCGGTGGCCTTGATCGCCCGATTATTGACCGAACTCACGCTTTCCAAATGTTTGCGCAGCCATTGGTGCGCCGGACTGCGGCCATCGCGCTCATGCCACAGCATATCGAGGTGAACCGGTGGCATGGCGAAGGGTAATTCGCGTGATACCAATAATTCGCTCATCCCGGTCGAAGCCATCAGGTGGCGCGGTAAAACGGTAATTAAATCAGAATTGGAAACCACCCGGCCTGCGGTAAAGAATTGATTCACGGTGAGCAAAATACGCCGCTCGCAGCCAAGTTGGGCCAGTGCTTCATCCACCAGGCCATGCGCACGGCCGGAAAAACTCACCAGCAAATGGTTGGCGTTGCAATAGGCTTCGACCGTGAGTTCTTGTTGGGCCAGCGGATGGTCGCGCCGCATCACGCACACGTATTGGCCGGTGTACAGGCGCTCGTGCCGAATTGGCGAACTGGTTTCACTCGATAATTGCGCTGCCACTCCGGGGAAAAACCCCACTGCCAAATCAATATCACCGCGCAATAATAAGGGGCGCGGCTCACGCGTGGTCAAGGGCACCATGCGGATATTTAAACCCGGTGCATCGGTTTCCAGCGCACGCACCAGGGCGGGCAACCAAAGGGCAGCGGTGGCGTCGGCCATGGCCATGCGGAAGGTGGCGTGCGCATCGGCCACGTTAAAACTCTCGGGCGTGACGGCGGCTTCCAGTTCGGTCAGTGCGCGCCGTACTGCCGGCCATAAGGCTTCGGCACGTGGCGTGGGTTTCACGCCGTAGGCGGTGCGAATCAGTAATTCATCACCAATGCGGTCACGCAAACGCTTGATGGCGTTGGAAACCGCAGGCTGCGTCATGGCTAAATGACCAGCCGCGCGGGTGAGATTTTGCTCGGTCATCACAGCATCAAAGACGCGTAGCAGATTTAGATCAAGAGTGAGGAATGACATATTTTTTTGCTATCAATAAGTGAAAATGACAGGTAGTATCATTTGGGTATGCTGCACTGCACTATAAATCACCTATGCCAGATATGCAAGTTGAATATCTCGAATCCTCGTTCGATTAAAATTCTTCCCATCCGTCCGAAGAAGCGCTAGCCTGGGGTTTTTTGCTGCTTGAAGCTGGCGCTGGTGCTTTTGCCAATGCTCGGGTTGCTGATGTGGCTGCGGGTGCTTTGTATGCCGATGTGGAACGGGCGGCGGCGGCTTGAGCTGGTGAGTGAGCCGGGGCCGACACACTACGCCCATGCGGGTAGTCCGGGGTGCGGAAAATACTCACCACTTGCGCCAGATTGGCCGCCTGGTCTTGCATCGATTGGGCTGCTGCCGCTGCCTCTTCTACCAGCGCGGCGTTTTGTTGGGTGGTTTCATCCATTTCGCTAATGCTGTGATTGACTTGTTCAATCCCCGCGCTTTGCTCCTGGCTGGCCGAGGTGATTTCCCCCATGATATTGGTGACCAGGCGAATACTCGCCACCACTTCTTCCATGGTCACACCGGCTTGCTCCACCAAATTACTGCCTTCTTTCACCTTGGAAACCGAATCGTTAATCAGATGTTTGATTTCTTTTGCCGCGCTGGCTGAACGCTGCGCAAGGTTACGCACTTCCGACGCCACCACCGCAAAGCCGCGCCCCTGTTCCCCGGCGCGCGCCGCTTCCACCGCCGCATTCAAGGCGAGAATATTGGTTTGGAAGGCAATGCCATCAATCACGGCGATGATATCGACAATCTTTTTGGACGATTCGGTGATCGAACCCATGGTTTCAATCACATCGGTGACCACGCCACCGCCGCGCAAGGCCACTTCCGAGGAGCGGCTGGCGAGTTTGTCGGCCTGGGAGGCATTTTCCGCGTTTTGTCGCACGGTGTTGGTTAAATCACGCATCGACGCGGCGGTTTGCCCGAGGGAATCGGCCTGATGTTCGGTACGACTGGATAAATCGAGATTGCCGCTGGCAATTTCGGACGACGCCGAGGCAATCGAATCCGTACCCTGCCGCACCCTGGTTACAATTTCCAGCAAGCTGTCATTCATATGCTGCAAGGCATCAATCATTTGCCCGGTTTCATCGGTACTGCGCGATGCAATTTTGTGGGTTAAATCGCCATCGGCCACGCGTTGGGCGATTTTAACCGCGATTTTGATCGGCACCGTAATGCTATGCGTTGAGCTATACGCCACCAGGACACTCAAGCCACCGGCAAACAAGGCCAGAAACAAAATCATCCATTTGGTTTGCACCGCCGTTGTCGCCGAATCTTGCCCGGCTTGATCCATTTGTTTATTTTGAAATTCGATGAATTTATCCAGCACCACAAAATACTTGACCAAGACCGCACGCTTGAAATTAAATTGCACCATTGCATCATCTTTGCGCTCTTCATTAATCATTTTGACAAAATCAGATTGCACTTTACCAAACCGCCCACGCGAGGCTTTAATTTCCTTTAACAGTGTGGCACCCGTTTCGCTGTGGGATTCTTTTTCAAGCTTGTCGAAGGCCTGGTTGCTGGACAGGTTTTTTTCTTCAATATTTTTAAGTTCCGCCTTAATCTGGTTTGCATCCGTCATCACCAGCGTGCTTAACATGCTGCGTGAGATTTCATTCAGGTCGGCTTTAATTTTATTTGCCGTCACTGTTTTTGGGTAGCGTTCATTGACAACCTGGTTGACTTGATCTGCCAGACCACTAATGCGTAAAGTAGCCAATGCGGCTAACAAACCCAACAATGTAATCACAATTCCAAAGCCAAGTGTCAGGCGTTGGCCAATGTTTAATTTCATGATGTTCATTTGACGTTTCCTATGGCAAATCTGAGCGAGCGTATTTAACAAACACAATCTTACCTTGAGATAGGAAGGAAGAACCGTGTTTAATGAGATTTAAGCAGCTTGTTGACAACACGCGACTGCGCCGCGTGTTCGATTGTTTTGGATTGGCGTAGCAAAATATCCGCTTCAATTGGCATCCGCATCATCATTGCGCAGAGAAGCGCAATAATCGACCAGATTTTGGAATGCGATGCGGAAATACAGTTCATAACTATTTTTTTCCACATAGCCCAAATGCGGGGTGGCCAAGACGTTGGGCATGCGCAACAAGGGTG
>CAMBDR010000158.1 GCA_945864765.1 Janthinobacterium lividum
ATTGCCACGGCTTGGCACTGGCGCAAGCGGCTTTGCTGCAATGCAAAAGAAGTGGTGTCGCGCCGGATGTTTTCAATTTTTCCGCCCTGCTGGACAAAGCGGCGAATCTGGCGCAAGGCCAGCAAATTTTGCAACTCATGTGCGACGCGCACTTGCACCCTGATAAAATCACCTAGACCGCCGTGCGCAGCAAACTGCAACGCGCCAAGCATAAACGGGCTGAGCAATTGCTGGAAGAGTTTTCCCACCTGAGCCAAAAGCGATGATTTCAAACTTATGCACAGGCTTGCCCACAAAGCTATGCACATGTTCCACGTGGAACAATCCTGAGTCCAGACAGCATTGTTTCTGCCAATTGTTTCACGTGGAACAGTCCCGCGTGGACACAGGTGTCCACCCTACCAAAGCGGATTGTTTCACGTGGAACAATCACCATGGATACAAGTACCCACCCTCCTAATTTAATCCTTCACACCCAGCCCAAAAAACCTCTATAATCCAGCCTCTGTACTTTTTCTTAGCCGTGGATTGGAATTGCGATGTTTTACCCAACAGAATTTGATGTAATCGTGGTCGGTGGCGGGCATGCCGGAACCGAAGCTGCTTTGGCTTCAGCCCGTATGTGCCAGAAGACTTTGCTGCTCACCCATAATATTGAAACCCTGGGCCAGATGTCATGCAACCCATCCATCGGTGGTATCGGCAAAGGCCATCTGGTGCGCGAGGTGGACGCCATGGGTGGTGCCATGGCCATTGCCACCGATGAAGCAGGCATCCAGTTTCGCATCTTGAATTCTTCCAAAGGCCCCGCCGTGCGCGCCACCCGCGCTCAGGCAGACCGCATGCTGTACAAGCAAGCCATCCGCTCCCGGCTGGAAAACCAACCCAATCTTTGGCTATTCCAACAGGCCGTGGATGACCTGATCGTCGAAGGCGATCGCATCGCCGGAGCCGTCACCCAAATCGGCATCCGCTTCAAAGCCCGCGCCGTGGTACTCACCGCAGGCACTTTTTTGGATGGCAAAATCCATGTCGGCTTGAATAATTATTCCGCTGGCCGCGCAGGTGATCCACCCGCCATTTCCTTATCCGCCCGTTTGAAAGAATTCAAACTGCCGCAAGGTCGTTTGAAAACCGGCACCCCACCACGCATTGATGGCCGCAGTATCGACTTCTCCGTCATGCAAGAACAACCGGGCGACCTTGATCCGATTCCGGTTTTCTCGGTCATGGGCAATGTCGCCATGCACCCAAAACAATTACCCTGCTGGATCACCCACACCACCGAGCGCACGCATGACATCATCCGCGCCGGACTCGATCGCAGCCCGATGTACACGGGCGTGATCGAAGGGGTAGGGCCGCGCTACTGCCCATCGATTGAAGATAAAATCCACCGCTTCTCGGGCAAGGAATCACACCAAATCTTTTTGGAACCCGAAGGCCTGTTGACCAATGAAATCTACCCGAATGGCATTTCCACCAGCTTGCCGTTTGATGTGCAACTGGATTTGGTACGCTCGATGCGCGGCATGGAAAACGCGTATATCCTACGCCCCGGCTACGCCATCGAATATGATTACTTCGACCCGCGCGGCTTAAAAGCGTCACTGGAAACCAAAGTCATCCAGGGTTTGTTTTTTGCCGGCCAAATCAATGGCACCACCGGCTACGAAGAAGCCGCCGCTCAAGGCATGCTGGCAGGCCTCAACGCTGCGCTGCAAACCCAGGGCAAAGACGCCTGGACGCCCGGCCGCGCGCAAGCTTACCTTGGCGTATTGGTGGATGATTTAATCACCCAGGGCGTGGCTGAACCTTACCGCATGTTTACCAGCCGCGCCGAGTTTCGCCTCAGCCTGCGGGAAGATAACGCCGACCAACGCCTGACCGAAATTGGCCGCAAACTCGGTTGCGTGGGTGATGCGCAATGGGCCGTATTTGAAACCAAACGCGAAGCAGTAGAACGGGAACTGCAACGCCTGCGCTCCACCTGGATCAACCCGCGCATGTTGGAAGCCGACGAAGCCACCCGCATTTTGGGCAAACCGATTGAACGTGAATATGCGCTGGCCGACCTGTTGGCACGCCCGAATATCAGCTATCAAAACCTGATGACCTTAACCGGCAAACAAGGCGAAGCGCTGGCTGGCCCCGGCGTGGCTGAGCTGGACGTGCGTGAGCAGCTTGAAATTCAATTGAAGTATGCCGGCTATATTGAACGCCAGGCCAAGGAAGTGGAACGTCATGAAAATTTTGAAAATCTGAAATTGCCCGAGAGTTTTAATTTTCTGGAGATTCAGGCACTCTCGATTGAAGTCCGCCAAAAGCTGGACAAACAACGCCCCGAAACCCTGGGCCAGGCTTCGCGCATTTCCGGCGTGACGCCCGCTGCCATTTCGCTGCTGTTGGTGCATTTAAAAAAGCGTGGCTTGTATAGCGGTAAAAACGCTGACAGTAAAAACCCAACCAATCAAAAAAACCCAACGGAGACCAGCGATGTCTGACCCGCTATCCAAGTCAATAACTAAGCCAGTAACTAAGCCAGTAACTAAGCCAGTAACTGGGCAACCCACCACCTTGCTACAACAAGGTGTGGCCCAGTTAGGCCTGACCCTGAGCCTTGAACAATATCATCAATTGATGGATTTTTTAGCTTTGATGAGCAAGTGGAATAAGGTCTATAACCTGACCGCCTTGCGTGATCCTGACCAAATGATCACCCACCATTTACTCGATACCTTGGCCGCCGCACCCGCGTTTGCCAACGCGCGCCGGGTGCTGGACGTGGGGGCGGGCGGCGGCGTACCGGGTTTAATTTTGGCCATTGTCTACCCAAAAATAGAATTTCATCTGATCGATATCGTGAATAAAAAAACCGCCTTCCTGACCCAGGCCAAGGTCGAACTCGGTTTAAAAAACGTGGTGGTTCACACCGGCAGGGTGGAAGCCCTGGGCCGTGCCGAAAAACCCTTGCCGGAACGCTTTGACATTATCACCTCACGTGCCTTTGCCGAGCTGGCGGATTTTGTCACCTGGTCTTGCCACTTGCTGAGTGTGGATGGCCAATTCATCGCTCTCAAAGGCGTCTTGCCAGAAAACGAAATCGCCAAGCTACCCGCACCCTGGCGCGTGCGTGCCACCCAGGCCTTACATGTGCCCGAGCTGAACGCCGAACGCCATTTGATCTGGATTGATCGCACCAGCACGCCACTGCCGCGCCAACCAGCCAGCAGCCCAGGCTTAACCCAAAGCTGATACTGCGACTGAACCCGAATCCAAATCTGAATCTGAATCCGAATCTCAATTATAACTTTCAACTCTTCAACCACTTCAATAGAAATCTATGGCTAAAATATTTTGTGTTGCGAATCAAAAAGGCGGGGTCGGCAAGACCACCACCGCCGTGAATCTTGCCGCTGGTTTAGCCAAGTTGGATCAGCGCGTGTTATTGGTAGACCTCGACCCGCAAGGCAATGCCACCATGGGCGCGGGCATCGCCAAGGCCAATCTGAAGGCATCGACCTATGAAGTCTTGCTCGGCATGGCCGACATTGCCAGTGCGCGCCAACATGCAGAAAATGGCGGCTTTGATGTCTTACCCGCCAACCGCGAACTGGCGGGCGCGGAAGTAGAAATGGTGGAATTGGACAAGCGCGAAAAGCGCTTAAAACAAGCGCTGGATGCGGTGGATCAGGATTACGAATTTATCCTGATCGATTGCCCACCCGCACTCTCAATGCTGACCCTGAACGGCTTGTGCGCCGCCCATGGTGTGATCATTCCGATGCAGTGCGAATATTATGCGCTGGAAGGTTTGTCGGATCTGGTCAACACCATCAAAAAAGTCCATGCCAAACTCAACAACGATTTGAAAATCATTGGCCTGTTGCGCGTCATGTTTGACCCGCGCATGACTTTATCGCAGCAGGTTTCGGCGCAGTTGGAACAACACTTTGGCGACAAGGTGTTTAGCACCATTATTCCGCGCAATGTGCGGCTGGCGGAAGCGCCGTCGTATGGCATGCCGGGCGTGTGTTTTGATCCCGCCTCCAAAGGCGCACAAGCGTATATTGCCTTTGGCGCGGAATTGGTTGAACGTATCAAAAAAATGTAATTTGACTTTAGGATGATGATGGTTACCAAGAAATCAAAAGGATTGGGTCGCGGCCTGGAAGCCCTGTTAGGCGGCTCCAGCGACTTTAGCGACAGCAGCACTAACGCCCCCTCCAGCTTGCTGATAACGCAGCTACAGGCCGGAAAATACCAACCACGCACCCGCATGGATGAAGAGGCACTCAATGAACTGGCCGCATCGATCAAGGCGCAAGGCGTGATGCAACCGATTCTGGTGCGCCCGCTGGGGCAGCAGGGTCAGCAAGGCCAGCATGGTGATGTCACCCAATATGAAATCATCGCCGGTGAACGGCGTTTCCGCGCCGCGCAAATTGCGGGCCTCGAAACCATACCGGTGCTGGTGCGCGAAGTGGATGACCAGGCCGCCGCCGCCATGGCCCTGATTGAAAACATCCAGCGCGAAGATTTAAACCCGCTGGAAGAGGCGCAAGGCATACAACGCCTGCTGACCGATTTTGGCTTCACGCACGAACAGGCGGCCAGCGCGGTAGGGCGCTCGCGCAGTGCGGTATCGAATTTATTGCGCCTCTTGAATTTGGCCAAACCGGTGCAAACCATGCTCATGGCCAGCGATATCGATATGGGTCACGCCCGGGCGCTGTTGGCAACCGATGCCGCCACCCAAATCAACCTGGCCAACCAGGTGGTAGCCAAACGGCTGTCGGTGCGCGAGACGGAAAAACTGGTCACGCGTACTCTGGCCGAACCTGCCACCACCAAAGCGCGCGAGAAAGAAAAGTCGCACGATATTACCCGCTTGGAAGAAGAAATGTCGGATCTGCTAGCCAGCGCTGTTACCTTAAAAATGGGTAGCAAGGGGCGCGGGCAAATGGTGATTGACTTTGCCGACCTCGATATTCTGGATGGCATTCTGGCGCGCTTACGTGGCTAACATCAAATACACTTTAATTTAGCGAATCGACTACCCATGCACACCATTATTACCAAAACACTGGTTCTACCGCTGGCCTTTTTGGCCAGCACCAGCTTGGCCGCCACCGAGAGCGAAACCCGCTTGCTCAGTCCCGGCGTGACAAAAATCAACAACAGCAGCGCAATCTCGATTACGGTGAAACATCAAACCACGCCATCGATTATTATTCGCGGCGAGAAAGAGCAAATCAGCCACGTCAACATCAAACAAAGCGGCGATACGCTGCAAGTGTTGCCCACTCCCGATTACAACTTTAAAGACAAAATCGAGATTGAAATCAATCTGCCCGAGATTCAAGAACTCACCCTGGGCAGTAGCGGCAGTGGCAACATTGAAGGCTTTCAAGCCAAAGCTTTAAAACTCACGCTCAATGCTTCCGGCTCGGCTAATATGAATGCGCAATTTAGCCAAACCACGGTGGTATTGAATGGTTCCGGCAGTTTGAATGGCAATTTGCAGACCATTAATAATTTAACATTAAGCATGAACGGCAGCGGCAGCGCCAATATTCAAGCCAATACGCAAAGCAGTAAAATTGTGCTGACGGGTGCGGGCAGCCTCAATGCGGGCAATTTCAAGGCCAAGGACATCAATTTGGCCATGACTGGCTCCGGTAGTGCCAACCTTGGCGGCGAAGCGGCCAGCGCCACTATTGCGGTGGCAGGTAGCGGTAGTTTGAATGCGCCCAAATTGCTGGTGAATAATTTGAATTTGAATATGACCGGCACTGGCGGTGCACAAGCGTATGCCAAAGACAATGCCGATGTCATCGTCAAAGGTGCAGGCTCGGCTACGATTTATGGCAACCCGACGACTCGCAATGCGGTAGCACGGGTTGGACGGATTCATTGGCAGTAAAAAATGCTTCAGTTGTGTGGGAGTTTTTGTTCAAATAAAGCAATGTAATTCATTAAAGACCTACTTTAAATATAAGCCTGACTTGGGAATTGCCATGTCAGGCTTTTTTTATGCCCGTAGATCACTGCCTTACAGGTTTACTTTAAAGATTAAATTATATTTTTAATGATAATAGTAAACGCGATGTTTTCTGTGGATAAGTGCTGTTTACCAATATAAATCAATCACTTGGCGTAAAAATAAAGCCCGTATAAGTGCTGTACTGCAGCGGGATGAAATTGGGGTAAATTTGGCGCTTGTGGAAAATTCCGGCTTGCGCACATTGGCTGCTGTGGATATCCAAAGACTTATCCACATCAGGCGGTGTTTTTAGGTCATTTTAGCTGATTTTACTGCAATGCCGTCGCAAAAAGCCGCCACCCGTAGCGTACGCAATTCCCCTCCCCAGGAAGGGAATCAACCCAGCACTCGTAGCGTGCCAGCATGGTTGACAGGCCCGTAGCAGCGCGTTTGGCTAACTACACGGGTTCCGCTGGCTTTCATCGATTTAAACGTCTTGTGCGGCTTTACATGCTTAAGCTGGCTCTTGCTGCATCTTTTTGCGTTTTTCGTCTTTCGGGTTAAGGTTTACATTAAATGATTTATATATCTTTGATGATGATAGTAAACAGCGCAGATTGTGTGGATAACTGTTAAATTCGCTTGCAAAACAGTCGCTTGGCGTAATGATAAAGGGCGTATAAGCCGACTCAAACTGCGGGAGTAAACCGGAGTAAGTTTTACACCTGTGGAAAACTACCTGCTTACGCACAAATCGTGGTGGGGATATCCTAAGACTTATCCACATGAGTGAGCAAAACCAGGGTAAAACCAGCGGATAAATTGACCAAATTTTCTGCTTTGGTGGGATATTGATCGCTATAATCTATTTTTTACGCTACTACCAAAGGAAACAATCATGATTCATGCTTATGCCGCATTTGAAGCCAAAGGGGAACTGAAGCCGTTTGAGTATGATCCGGGGCCGCTGTTGCCGCAGCAGGTGGAATTGGAGGTGCTCTCCTGCGGTGTCTGCCATAGCGACCTGAGCATGATCAACAATGAATGGGGTACAGCCCGCTACCCTTTGGTGGCGGGGCATGAAGTGGTGGGGAAAGTGGTGGCCATGGGGGAGGGCGTTGGAAAGCTGAAGTTGGGGCAAACAGTTGGCCTGGGTTGGCATCGCGGCTATTGCAATCAATGCCAGCTTTGCGATACGGGCGAGCATAATTTGTGCGCCAAAGCCAAGTACACCATTATTGCGCATCATGGTGGCTTTGCCGATAAAGTACGTGCCAGTGCGAGTAGCCTGGTGCCGATTCCCGATGGCATGGATCTGGATTCGCTGGGGCCGATGTTTTGCGGCGGCATTACCGTCTACAACCCGCTGGTGCAATACAACATTAAACCGACTGACCGGGTGGCGGTGATCGGGATTGGCGGCCTCGGGCATTTGGCCCTGCAATTTTTAAATGCCTGGGGTTGTGAAGTTACCGCCTTTACCAGTAGCGAAGCCAAGCGCACCGAAGCCTTGAGTTTGGGCGCGCACCATACGCTGGATTCGCGCGACCCCAAGGTGTTGGCGGCAGCGCGCGGTAGTTTTGATTTGATTTTATCCACCGTGAGCGTGAAACTGGATTGGAATTTATACCTCTCCACCTTACGGCCAAAGGGGCGCTTGCACTTTGTGGGGATGGTGATGGGGGGGCTGGATATTGGCGTGTATGCCTTGATGAATCAACAGCTTTCGGTTTCGTCCTCGCCCGTGGGCAGCCCCGCCACCATGACTGCCATGTTGAATTTTGCGCGCTTGCATAACATCAAGCCGGTGATTGAAAAATTCAAGTTCAGTGATATTAATGCTGCGCTGGCGCGCCTGGAAAGTGGGCAGACGCATTACCGGATTGTGTTGGAGCATTAAAATGGATTCCCAACGCAAAAAACTACCCATCGGCATCGAAACCTTTTCGGAAATCGTTTCCAAGGGCTGTTATTACGTCGATAAAACCCATTTTGCCCATCAATTGCTGGCGCATGGCAAATATTTCTTTTTATCGCGCCCACGGCGGTTTGGCAAAAGCTTGTTTTTGGATATGCTCATGGAACTGTT
>CAMBDR010000159.1 GCA_945864765.1 Janthinobacterium lividum
TCACGCATGGTTTTGCGGCCGATCAAGTCGTTGGCTTGAATGGCGGTGGTGCCTTCGTAGATGGTGAGGATTTTGGCGTCACGGTAGTGTTGCGCCGCGCCGGTTTCTTCAATAAAGCCCATCCCGCCATGCACTTGCACACCATTTAAGGCCACATCTTGCGCCATTTCAGTAGACCAGCCTTTGACCACGGGCACCAAATATTCATACACTGCCTGATTTTCTTTGCGCGTAGCCGCATCCGCATGGTGGTGCGCGCAATCGCTGGTGGCCGCCGCCACATAGGCCAGCGCCCGCGCCGCTTCGGTTTGGGCACGCATGGTCATTAACATGCGCCGTACATCAGGATGATGAATAATGCTGACCGGGCCGCTGGAACCGGCCACATCACGCGATTGCACCCGGTCTTTGGCAAAGGCCACCGCTTGTTGATAAGCACGCTCAGCCAGGCCAATGCCTTGCAAACCGACGCCAAACCGGGCGGCATTCATCATGATGAACATGTATTCGAGGCCGCGATTTTCCAGCCCGACCAATTCACCGATTGCGCCACCGTTATCACCGAACTGCAACACCGCCGTGGGGCTGGCCTTGATGCCCAGTTTGTGTTCGATTGAAACGCAATGCACATCATTGCGCTCACCCAGACTGGCATCGGGATTGACCAAAAACTTCGGCACGATGAACAGCGAAATCCCTTTTACGCCTTCGGGTGCATCCGGCGTTCTGGCCAAAACCAGATGCACGATATTGTCCGTCATATCGTGTTCGCCATAGGTGATGAAAATTTTGGTGCCAAACACATCGTAGCGTCCATCCGCACGCGGCACCGCGCGGGTGCGCACGGCAGCCAGGTCGGAACCGGCTTGCGGCTCGGTCAAATTCATCGAACCGGTCCAAGTGCCGCTCACCAGTTTTTCCAGATACAGCGCTTTTTGCGCGTCGGAACCGGCTGTCAACAAGGCTTCAATCGCACCGTCGGACAATAAAGGGCACAGCGCAAACGAGATACTGGAGGCATTGAGCATTTCGATACAGGGCGTGGCCACCAACTTGGGCAAGCCTTGGCCGCCAAATTCGGCCGGATGCTGCACGCCTTGCCAGCCCGCTTCGGCAAAGGCCTTGAACGCTTCTTTAAAACCCTTGCTGGTGGTCACCTTGCCGTCATGCCAAAAACTGGGTTCTTTATCGCCAGCATGATTCAAAGGCGCGACCACGCCCGCGCAAAATTTGGCGTTTTCTTCCAACACCGCTTCCACCGTATCTTGCGTAGCGTCTTCACAACCGGGCAAGGCACTCACGGCGGCCAGCCCCGCCAATTCGTTGATCACGAACAGCATGTCTTTGACTGGTGCGTTATAGCTCATATAACTCATTTGATTTCTCCAAAAGATTCAAGCCACCGACCATTTTGCATGTCAAGATACAAAATAGGCGGTGGCTTGCCAAGAACGATGGGGTTGATTCTGGTGAATCAGGTGATGTAGATCTACAGCCAGATACGACTGAGCCAATACTACAGGGCCAATCCTACAGGGCCGCCACCAACTGCGGTACGATCTCGAATAAATCGCCAACGATGCCATAATCGGCCACCGAGAAAATCGGCGCTTCCGGGTCTTTATTGATCGCCACAATCACCTTGGAATCTTTCATACCGGCCAAATGTTGGATGGCACCGGAAATACCGACCGCAATATACAATTGCGGTGCCACGATTTTACCGGTTTGTCCAACTTGCCAATCGTTGGGCACAAAGCCCGCATCCACCGCAGCGCGCGAGGCACCCATGGCGGCACCCAGTTTATCGGCCAGCGGTTCGAGAATTTTGAAATTATCGCCCGAACCCATACCACGCCCACCCGAGACAATCACTTTGGCGGCGGTTAATTCAGGACGGTCTGATTTGGCCACTTCGCGCGATACGAAGGCCGAGCTGCCGGAATCGGCGACGGCGGCAACCGTTTCCACACTGGCACTACCACCACTGCTGGCAGCATCAAAACCGGTGGTACGCACGGTGATGACCTTGACCGCTTCGCTTGACTTCACGGTGGCAATGGCATTGCCAGCGTAAATCGGGCGTTCAAACGTATCCGGCGCATCGACTTTGGTAATTTCCGAGATTTGGCCCACATCCAGCTTGGCGGCCACGCGTGGCAGAATGTTTTTGCCGTAAGCGGTGGCAGGTGCCAGAATATGCGAATAGCCAGCGGCCATCGATAACACCTGGGCGGCCATGTTTTCAGCCAAACCATGTTCAAACTGCGCGCCTTCGGCCACGAATACTTTTGCCACGCCAACGATATTGGCGGCGGCCTTTGCGGCCGGGCCACATTCCAGGCCGGCCACCAGGACGTGGACATCGCCGCCGCAAGCAATGGCAGCGGTGATGGTGTTGAGGGTGCTTCCTTTTAACGAAGCGTTGTCGTGTTCTGCTATGACTAATGCGGTCATGATCGATTCCTTATTTAAATGACTTTCGCTTCGTTTTTGAGTTTGGCCACCAGGGTCGCCACGTCAGGCACCACTATACCAGCCGAACGCTTGGAAGGTTCGACCACTTTGATGGTGGTGAGTTTGGAGGCGACATTCACGCCCAGGTCTTCCGGTTTTTTCACGTCGAGCGGCTTTTTCTTCGCTTTCATGATATTGGGCAGGGTCACATAGCGCGGTTCGTTCAGGCGCAAATCGGTGGTGATGATGGCAGGCAGCGTCAGGGACAGGGTTTCCAGACCGCCATCAACTTCACGCGTAACAGACACCTTGCCGCCGTCGAGTACCACTTTCGAGGCGAAGGTGGCTTGCGGCCAACCCAGCAGTGCGGCCAACATTTGACCGGTTTGATTGCAATCATCATCAATCGCTTGTTTGCCCAGGATGATTAACTGCGGTTGCTCGGCATCGGCCAAGGCTTTGATCAGCTTGGCCACGGCCAGCGGTTGTAATTCAACCGCAGTTTCAACCAGCACACCGCGATCCGCACCAATGGCCATGGCAGTGCGCAGGGTTTCTTGACATTGGGTGACGCCGCAGGAGACGGCGATAATTTCGGTGACTTTGCCCGCTTCTTTTAAACGCACTGCTTCTTCCAGCGCGATTTCATCAAACGGATTCATTGACATTTTGACGTTGGCAGTATCGACGCCACTGCCGTCGGACTTGACGCGGACTTTGACGTTGTAGTCCACAACGCGTTTTACTGGAACCAGGACTTTCATAGCTGAGCCTTTGAAAAAAACGGATTTACGGATTGACGGGAACCGTCTACACGATCCAGATTATAAGAGATTATTGGCCATCGCACTGAATTAAAGCACGATCGTGCGATTTAATTCTTGGAGGAATTCCACTAAAATGCATATAATACAGTATTTTGTTGTTTTAGATGCAAAATAGCATAAATTTAAATGCCACAGTTTGAGATGTCTGGCTCAGGCATACAACAAACACGCACGCAGCAAGCGCAGAATGTGTTTTTGCCATGAGGAACCAGACTATTTACGCTGAATATAAAAGACGAATTCTTCATCAATTTGTTCATGCGATAGCAAATCGTTACCGGTTTGTTTGGCGAAAGCCTGAAAATCGCGCTGCGCGCCGCGATCCGTTGCGATGACGCGTAACACATCACCACTGAACATATCCGCCAAAGCCTTCTTGGCCTTCAAAATGGGTAATGGACAATTTAAACCGCGCGCGTCGAGTTCTTTGTCGTATTCCATAATTTCATCTTCTAATGTTGTAGAATTTGCAAACATCGTACTATCCAATACCTATTGTGACACAAAATAAGCCCACTGCCCTCGGCGATTCCTCGAATATTACACCTTTTTCGGGAGTTTGACGCAGCGCACCAAAATTGTCGCACATATGTTGGACGAAAGCAACGGGCAACTGTGAATAGTCAGATTAGCCCGTCGGTTGCACTGCACAACAATTGCCCCAAATAAAACATCCCCTGCTCAGTGCTTGCCTACTATACCGCAGGCAAGCGTGGCTGACTGGGGTGCAAGCGCGCCATGGCATACACATCATGCAATTGGCCATTGCGCAAGGCAAAAGCACGATGCGTGCCTTCGATCTGAAACCCAAACTTGCGATACAGGGCTTGCGCTGCCAGGTTATCGGTAAACACCGTCAATTCGAGGCGCAGAATCGGCATCCAGTTATCGGCCAAATTGATTAATTCCGCCAGTAATGCGCTACCGATTCCCTTGCCAGCATACTCGTCAGCCACGGCAATGCCCAGCCCGGCAGCGTGGCGGCGACGCATATTGGCCTCCATATGCATGCCAGCCTGGCCCACCACCACTTGATCCAGCACAGCCACCAATAACACCCGCCCTTCGCCTGTCAGACGTTCCTGCCACATTTTCAGCGACGGATGGGGCGCTTGCAAGGTGCCGGAATAAACTGCCTCTTGCTGATACACTTGCAACACCTGGGGCGCGTCTTCCAGCGCGGCCCGACGAATCACCAATCGATCACCCCAATCCATTTGCGCTCCTTAAATTTTGCTGCTCATTTTGCTATCAAATTTTGCTGTCAATCCAGGCTGCCACGCTGGCCAGGGCTGCGGGCAAGGCCGCAGCGTCGGTGCCACCCGCTTGCGCCATATCAGGCCGTCCGCCGCCTTTACCGCCCACTTGCTGCGCCACAAAATTCACCAGGTCGCCCGCTTTCAAGCGCTTGGTGCTGTCTGCGGTCACACCCGCAATCAAGCTCACTTTACCCTCATTCACGCTGGCCAGCACGATGGCGGCGGTTTGCAGCTTGTCCTTGAGCTTGTCGAGGGTTTCGCGCAAGCGCGTGGTGTCCGCGCCTTCCAGCACGGCGGCCACCACTTTCAAGCCTTTGATCTCTTGCGCCTGGCTGATTAAACTGTCACCCTGCCCGGCTGCCAATTTCGATTTCAAGGCGGCCACTTCTTTTTCCAGCGCCCGGCCATGCTCTTGCACCTGATGGATGCGTTGCAATAAATCGTCGGGCGAGGTTTTCAGGACGCTGGCGGCATCGGCTACCTGGCGCTCCAAACTTTGCACCAGCGCCAGCGCGCCTTCGCCGGTGACGGCTTCGACCCGGCGAATCCCGGCGGCCACACCACCCTCACCCACGATTTTAAACAAGCCAATATCGCCCGTGCGGCCAACATGGGTGCCACCGCACAATTCACGCGAAGAGCCGATGTCGAGCACGCGCACTTCATCGCCATATTTTTCGCCAAACAAGGCCATCGCGCCGTGCTTGACGGCATCGTCAAAGGCCATGACCTGGGCTTGCGTCGCGGCATTGCTTAAAATCTCCTGATTCACGATTTGTTCGACCAGGGTAATTTGTTCAGCCGTGAGCGGGCCATGGTGGCTGAAATCGAAACGGGTTTTTTCGGGATCAACCTGGGAGCCTTTTTGCGCCACATGGCTGCCCAATACTTCTCGCAAAGCTTTATGCATCAAGTGGGTGGCCGAGTGATTGCGCACGATGCGCGCGCGCCGCTGCACGTCCACCTGCGCCTCGACCGCTGCGCCCAATATCAGGCTGCCTTGTTCCAGCGTGCCATGTTGGCCGAAAACGTCAGCTTGAATTTTCAGGGTGTCATGCACGGCAAACTGAACGCCGGATGCGCTAATCTGACCTGCATCACCGCATTGTCCGCCGGATTCGGCATAAAACGGCGTGCTGTCGAGCACCACAATGCCCGCTTCACCCGCTTGCAATCGTTCCACAGCCACGCCATCGCGATACAGCGCAATCACTTTTGCGCTTTGCGCCAAGCTGGTATAGCCAACGAAAGTGGTTTTTGCGCCGCTGTATTCGACGTTGGCTGCCATCTTGAACTTGCCTGCGGCCTGAGCGATTTTCCTTTGCTGATTCATGGCGATAGTAAAGCCTGCTTCATCCAGGGTCACATTGCGCTCACGGCAAATATCCGCAGTCAAGTCGAGCGGAAAGCCATAGGTGTCGTATAGTGTGAAGGCAATTTGACCTGCCAAATTTTTACCGTCTTTGGCTAATTCGGCTTCCAAAATCTTCATCCCATGTTCCAGCGTATCGCCAAAACGGGCTTCTTCTTGGGCCAGCACTTGTTTCACATTCTCGGCTTTTTCTACCAATTCAGGGTAGGCTTTGCCCATTTCGAGCACCAGGTCATCAACCAATTTAAAAAAGAAAGCTTGCGTCTGACCGAGTTTGTGGCCATGGCGCAAGGCGCGCCGAATGATGCGGCGTAATACATAGCCGTGGCCTTCGCTACCGGGGATAATGCCATCCACAATCAGGAAGGAGCAGGCGCGGATATGGTCGGCAATCACTTTCAGCGAATTATTATGCAGATCGGCACAATTCGTGGCCCGGGCCGCCGCATTAATTAAATTCTGGAATAAATCAATTTCATAATTACTGTGGACATGTTGCAACACTGCCGCCAAACGCTCCAAACCCATGCCGGTATCGACACAGGGTTTGGGTAAGGGCGTGAGCGTGCCTTGTGCGTCACGGTTAAATTGCATGAACACCAGATTCCAAATTTCGATATAGCGGTCGCCGTCTTCATTCGGGCTACCGGGGGGGCCGCCGGCCACGTCGGGGCCGTGATCGTAGAAAATTTCGCTACAGGGGCCGCAGGGGCCGGTATCGGCCATTTGCCAAAAATTATCCGAAGCATAGCGTGCGCCTTTGTTGTCGCCGATGCGGATAATACGCTCAGTCGGCACACCGATTTCAGTAGCCCACATATTATAGGCTTCGTCGTCTTCCTGATAGACCGTGACCCAGAGCTTTTCCACCGGCAGCGCATAGACTTTAGTCAGCAGCTCCCAGGCGTAGTGAATGGCATCGCGCTTGAAATAATCGCCAAAACTGAAGTTACCCAGCATTTCAAAGAAAGTGTGGTGGCGTGCGGTATAGCCCACATTTTCCAGATCATTATGCTTGCCGCCCGCGCGCACGCAACGCTGCACCGTGGTGGCGCGCGAATAGGCGCGTGAATCCAGGCCTAAAAATACATCCTTAAATTGCACCATGCCGCTGTTGGTGAGCAACATGGTCGGGTCATTACCCGGCACCAAAGGGCTGGAACGTACGATGGTGTGGCCCTTGGATTCGAAAAAACTCAGGAACTTTTCACGGATTTCAGATGATTTCATGGCGATGTAGGTAGCAAATTAGGTAAAAAATGGCGTGGGAATGAATGCGAATGAATGCGATAGTACGAGCAATCAATGATTATACGTGATCAGCCCTGATAAAACAAAACCCGCCATCACGGCGGGTTTCGATTCAAGCCAGTTTTTGCGAATTCAGCACGGGCCGGGATAATCGGCAGCAATCAAATCGATGCGATCCGTACAAAAGGCATCCACGCCCCATTCCAGCAATTGGCGCGCCCGCTCCGGCGTGTTGACGGTGTAGCAAAACATCCCCAAACCTGCGCTGTGTACCGCCTGCACCAGGGCCGGGGTGGTATATTTTTGATTGGTATGCAGCGCCACCGCGTCGAGCTGGCGCACTCTGCTTAGCCAATCCGGCCCTTCCAGTTTTTCGACGTTATCTATTAGTAAAGCACGTGGCATATCGGGTGCCGCGGTCCTGGCGGCCACCAGAGCGGCTTCTGAAAAGGAGGACAATAACGGCCATTCTGATTTAGGTCGCCCGGCAAACCAGGCGGCGCATTGCTGCGCGACCCAATGGCCGGTGCGCGCTTCGAACCCTGGTGCAGGCTTGATTTCAACATTCATCCAGATTTTGTGTTCCGAACAAAACGCCAGCACTTGGGCCAGGCTGGGCACAGTTTCGCCAGCAAACCCTACACCAAACCAGGCACCCGCATCCATTGCCAACAGTTGCGCCGCCGGGGTTTGCGCAACTTGGCCCTGCCCGGCCACGGTGCGGCCAAAATCGGGGTCGTGCATTAAAATCGGCACCTCATCCTCACTGAGCATGACATCAAATTCAACCGCCCGAAACCCGTGTGCCAAACCACAACGCAATGCCGCCAGGGTATTTTCCGGTGCCAGGGAACCACCACCGCGATGCGCCAATACTTTGGGATAAGACCACATAATCACCTCGATCA
>CAMBDR010000160.1 GCA_945864765.1 Janthinobacterium lividum
CCAGCTTCGGCTGGCATCTCAAGCTTTGCCACCACACCCGGTTTGGCGGCGCTGGCCAAACCCAAATCATCCAGATCCAACAATAAATGGTCGGACATGGTAATGGCGCGAAAAATCACATTTTGCAGTTGCCGCACATTGCCCGGCCAGGCATAAGCTTGCAGCGCCGCCTGCGCCGCGCTACTCAAGCGCGACAAGGGTTTTTGGCTTTGTTGGCAGGCGCGCTCAATAAAATGGCGTGTCAACAAAGGGATATCTTCCAAGCGCTCGCGCAAGGCGGGCAAGGTGAGTTGCAACACATTGAGGCGATAAAATAAATCTTCGCGGAATGCGCCATCGGCCACCATTTTTTCCAGATTGCGATGGGTAGCGCTGATGATGCGCACATTGACCTGGATTTCGCGCTCACTACCAATGCGGCGAAATTTGCCATCGTTTAAAAAGCGCAATAGCTTGGCTTGCAGGTAGAGCGACATTTCGCCAATTTCATCCAAAAACACGCTGCCCCCATCGGCCATTTCGATTAAACCGGGTTTGCCGCCGCGTTGCGCGCCGCTAAATGCCCCGCTGGTATAGCCAAACAATTCGCTTTCCGCCAAACTCTCGGGCAAGGCGGCGCAATTCAAGGCGAGAAATGGTGCATTGGCGCGGTTGCTGGCGGCATGGCAAGCTTGCGCCACCAATTCTTTTCCGGTGCCGGTTTCACCCAGAATCAATAAGGGCGCATCCACCGCCGCCACCCGCACGGCGCGCGCCTTCAAGGCTTTAATGGCGGGGGCCTGGCCGATGATGGCGGCAAAACCCTGATCGGCAAATTGTTGCAAGGCATGAATACGACCACCCAGGCGCTGTGGCGCATGCAGGGTGAGCACCGCGCCCACGGTCGAGCCTGGCTCCGCGCTTTTGCCATGTTGCGCGCCGAGTTGACTGCCGCTTTGGCCAGCGCCGATTTTGCCGCCGATTTTGCCACTGGTTTTGCCGCCGATTTTACCACCCTCACTCACGGGCGTCACTTCGAGCAAAAATGGTGTGCCCTGGATGCTCACTTCATGCGCGGGCAAACCAGCGGCCAATAATTGGCTCAGCCAATCGGGCGGCACGCTGCCCGGGTCAAATAATTGATCAATCAAGCGACCTTCGAGCGCCAGAGTGCCGCAAGCCTGCTCTGCCGCCGCATTCGCCACCACCACGCAGCCCCTGGCGTCCAGCGCCAGCACCGGGTCGGCCATGGCGGCAAGTAAGGCGTCCAAGTGCAGGCGGCGGCGCGTACCGGGCAACACATCCACCACATGCAAGGCATGCACCCCGCTCACGCCAAACAAGGCACTGCGTAAGGCGGCCACAGCGGTGGGCAATAATTCGGGGATATCAATAAACACATGCGGCGGGTCCACTTCCATTGCCACCACATTCATTTGGCGCTCGGCCAAGAGCGCCAAAATTTCATGCGCGATGCCCACCCGATCAATAAATTGTACGTCGATGCGCATCGGGCTTACAGGCGCGGTTGCAACACGGGTAGCACGATACCCTTTTTACTACTGCCGGGGTAGCGATCCATGAATAAACCCGCCGTATCGATTTCCGGCTGCCGCCCGGACACCAAATCAGCCAGCACCCGGCCCGAACCACAAGCCATGGTCCAACCCAGGGTGCCATGGCCGGTATTCAAAAACAAATTGCTGAACGGGGTTGGCCCCAAAATCGGCGTACTGTCGGGCGTCATCGGGCGCAAGCCACACCAAAACTCGGCTTTATTGGTATCGCCGCCGGTGGGGAAGATTTCATTGACCGTTTTCACCAGGGTTTTGCGCCAGGCCTCACGCAGGCGCAAGTCGTAACCGGCAATATCGGCCGAACCACCCACCCGAATCCGCTCACCCAGACGGGTTAAGGCCACTTTATTGGTATCGTCCAGAATCGTTGATTCCGGTGCCCCGGCAGGGTCGGTAATGGGTAGCGTGATCGAATAGCCTTTCATCGGATACACCGGAATCTTCATGCCCAACTGGCGCGCCATCAGCGAAGAATAACTGCCCAGCGCCATCACAAAACTGTCGGCCTGATGAACGCGCTGATTACCCCCCTGGCTGGTTTGCACGGCAGTAATCCGGTCGGCTTCATACTCCAGGCGTTCAATGCTGACACCAAACTCAAAGCGCACCCCGTTTTCTTGCGCCATTTTGGCCAGCGCCTGGGTAAATTTAAAACAGTCGCCAGTTTCATCGCCCGGCAAATGCAGCCCACCCGCCACATTTTTGGGGACGCGTGCCAAAGCGGGTTCCACCCGGATGCAGCCGGCCCGATCCAAAACCTGATGCGGCACCTTGAATTGGCGCAAAATTTCGCTATCTTTGCCCACCCCGTCCAATTGTTTTTGGGTGCGAAATAATTGCAGCGTGCCCTGGGTGCGCTCATCGTAACGAATGCCGGTGGCGGCGCGCAACTCACGCATGCAATCGCGGCTGTATTCGGCCAGGCGTAGCATTCTGGTTTTATTGATTTGGTAGCGCGCGCTGGTGCAATTGCACAGCATTTGGAATAGCCAGGAATACATTACCGGATCAAGCGAAGGCCGGATCACCAGCGGCGCATGCGCCATAAACAACCATTTCAAGGCTTTTAAGGGGATGCCAGGCGCGGCCCAAGGGGAAGAATAACCGGGCGAAATTTCCCCTGCGTTGGCGAAACTGGTTTCCAGCGCAGGCCCGGCTTGGCGCTCCAGCACCGTAACCTGGTGTCCGGCCTGTGCCAAATAATAAGCGGTGGTGGTGCCGATGACGCCGCTGCCCAAAACGATAACTTTCATACTGACTCCAGGCTCGTTGTGACTTTTTCAGTGACTTTTTCAGTGACTTTTTCAGATGAGATTTCTTGTGATGATTCTGATTGCGTAAAGCGCAGTTGATCAAGCCAACCCAACAGCGGGATGGTCGCGGGCAACAGCGGTTGCAATAACGGTGATGGTGATGGTGATGATGATGAGGGCGCAGCATCATGCGGCTGCGCCTGCCAGGCAAACGCTTGCCCCTCCAGGCTTTGCGGCTGGCCCAGCCATTGGCGACAGATGTAAAAATGCAGGTGAACATGAGCATGCGGGTAGACGTAAGCAACACAACACCAAGGCTCGGCCATCACGATTTGTATGCCCAATTCTTCCACAAATTCACGTTTCAATGCATCCAATATGGCTTCACCCGCTTCCACCTTACCGCCGGGGAATTCCCAATAGCCGGCATAGGGTTTCCCCTCGGGCCTTTGCCCGAGCAACACTTCGCCATTCGGGCGCAGCAAAATACCTACCGCAACATCAACCACCTTATCGACCACCTTATCGACCACCTTATCGACCACCTTATCGTTCACACGCTTGTCCGTCATGGCTTGGCCTGCAAATATTGCTTGCCAGCCCAATCCTTGGCAAACTGCCAGGCGATGCGGCCAGAGCGCGAGCCGCGTTGCAGCGCCCAGCGCAAGGCCTCGGCACGCACACAATTGCTGTCGCCCTCTTCCAGCACGTTATCGGCGCAATTGAAATGCTGCAACCAGTGCGCCACAATATGCAGGTATTCATCCTGTTTAAACGGATAAAAAGTCAACCACAAGCCAAAGCGCTCGGACAGAGAGATTTTTTCTTCCACCGTTTCACCGGGATGCAAATCGCCATCGGCGTCGTGACTGTAACTGGCATTGTCGGCATGCGATTCCGGCATCAGATGGCGGCGGTTGGAGGTGGCGTAGACCAGCACATTGTCGGATGCGGTGGCAATGCTGCCATCGAGCACCACTTTTAAGGCTTTGTAGCCGCGCTCGCCGCTTTCAAAAGACAAATCATCGCAAAAAATGATGAAGCGTTCGGGCCGATCTGCAACTAACTCCACAATATCGGGCAAATCGATCAAATCATCTTTATCCACTTCGATCAGGCGCAAGCCTTGCTCACTAAATTGTTGCAAACAAGCTTTGATCAAGGAAGATTTGCCGGTGCCACGCGCGCCCGTCAACAACACATTATTGGCAGGCTGGCGTGCTACAAATTGGCGCGTATTACGTTCAATTTCCTGACGCTGCCAGGTGACGTGTTGCAAGTCGGAAAATGCCATCGGGGCCAAATGGCGCACCGGGTGCAGCCCGCCGCCATGCCGCCAACGCCACGCATGCACGCCAGCCCAATCGGGCGCACCTGCGGCGGCGGGTATTAATTTGGGCAAGAGCGCTTCAACCTGGCCCAAAACCTGTTCGGCTCGCAGTAAAAAATGTTCCAGTGCATCCACAATGGGCCTCAGGAACAGTAAGCTGCATTGATTGCAGTGATTGCATTGACCGGGAGGTATTGGCGTAAACCTTCAGATACCATCGAAACCGCGCGATTAACAACCATAACATTATCCTTGAGACGTGAAAAAGAGCTGTTATTGTACCGTTTTTAGGCTAAAAAAACGGCGATCGTGGGAATGATCTCAAATCAAGCCCACGATTCGGGGAAAACTTGCGTGACAGCCACCAAAGCAAATTAGTGTTTACCCTCAAAAAGATACCTTGAACCGATTCCCGAATGCGGAAAACACTTGCCTTGCCCCAAGAAAAATGGGAGAATCCGGCATTAGATGTTTTTACCAATAAAGTACCACGTAGTCCAGCTAGCCAAACCAACCAAGCCAAGACCCGCTGGTTCCCTTTCAGCAACACCGATACCTCACAGGAATTTAAATATGACTTTTTCAATTCGTTTAGCTGTTCGCACCATCGCCGCAACCGCATTAACTTTGGCTGCAAGCACTGCAATGGCAGGCCCCGCAGTGAACTTGACCGCTGGCAGCATTAACTGTGCCGCATCGACTACCACGATTGCTCAATCTGGCTATGTTTCATGCCTGGGTTCTTTCGTCGGCAATATGGACAACCAACTCACCGGTTCCAACGGCATTTTTGCCAAGATCAGCACTGGTTTTAATTTAAACACCAATCAATACTTCTCCACCGAAAACTTCAATGCCGGTGGCAATCCGTTTTCGCAAAACGAAGGCAATAACGATGATGGCATTTTGAATTTCGATCGCGCACAAACCGGCAAATTCGTCATCGGCATCAAACAAGCCAATGCTTTTTCGCTGTATTTATTTGATGCCAGCCATATCGTTGGTGGCTTGAATCAAATCGCAATTGACTCCAATGGCGTGCAACGCAATGGCGGCCGCGTGATTTCGCATGCTGGCTTCTTTGGCACACCCACCAGCGCCGTACCAGAGCCAGAAACCTATGCCATGATGTTGGGTGGTTTGGGCTTGTTGGCAGCGGTTGCACGTCGTCGCAAAGCAATCAAAATTTCGTAATCCCTTCTGCTGTTTAAAAAAGGCCTTGGCATTACGCCAAGGCTTTTTTTCGTCCAGCCCAAATAAATCATCAGGGTTAAAGTGATAAAAAATTCAGAAAACCCTTGCACTTCCAAGAAATCTGACGCATACTGAGCCCGTATGTTCCTGATTCACTCGCTGAATCCCCTGCCTCAATCGCTGCTAGCCCCCAAAACTGCTCAGCGTCATACCAAAAACCCCTCTGTTTCATTATTCAAAATAACAAACGCTTACCCTAAAGCTCGGTATATCGTTACCCAACTTACATTTTTTATTGTCGGTTTCGCTTGTTGATCCCACTGAATATTTTAAGTAATTTGATCATGACTACTTCATTTCGTATGCCAGTTCGTGCCATCGCCGCAGCTGCATTAACCTTGGCTGCAAGCACAGCCGTGGCCGGACCTGCAGTGAACCTGACTGCTGGCAGCATTAACTGCGGCGCATCCGCCACCACCTTGGCCCAACCCGGTTATGTTTCCTGCCTGGGTTCGTTTGTTGGCAATATGGACAACCAACTCACGGGTGCAAATGGCATTTTCGCCAAAATCAGCACCGGTTTTCATTTCAACACCACGCAATACTATTCCAGCGAAAACTTCAATGCCGCTGGCAACCCGTTTTCGCAAAACGAAGGCAATAACGATGATGGCATTTTGAATTTTGACCGGGCACAAACGGGCAAATTTGTCATCGGCATCAAACAATCAAATGCTTTTTCGCTGTATTTATTTGATGCCAGCCATATCACGGGCGGCTTGAATCAAATCGCGATTGATTCGAATGGTGTGCAACGCAATGGCGGCCGCAATATTTCGCATGCCGGTTACTTTGGCACGCCAACCAGCCCCATACCAGAACCCGCATCGTATGCCATGATGTTGGGCGGCCTGGCACTGCTCAGCGCCATGGCGCGCCGCCGCGAAACAGCCAAACTCTCCTGATCATAGCGCCTGTTGTTAAAAAAGCCTTGGTACGCCAAGGCCTTTTTTTCGTTCATACGCATTGGGATTTCGGGTAAACTAAACCAATCATATGACTTACCCACCCCACGAGGCGATATCATGCTGGATGACACCATCACGGTTTTAAAATTATTTGTCGCTGTCAGTGGGATTTTTTACGTCATCAAAGCCTGGCGCAACGCGCAAGCCAAACACCCGGTATTTCGCTACGATCAGCATTCCACCCCCAACCAGATGGATTGGCGTTGGCGCAAGCCGGATGCCGAATTGGCACTTCAGGTGAATGACGAGGAACAAAAAAGCTGCTTACATCTGCCAACGCAATTATTTTTCTTCGAGAAGTTCATTGTCATTTTTGGGGTCTTGACCATGATCGCTGCCATGGCTTTGATTGTTGTGGCATTCACCCATCCGAAAAGCTCGCTATTTGGCAGCCTGTTTTTCTGTGCGCTGATTTTTTATTTCGGCACACTCCTGTTAAATATGGGCGCACGGGCCAGTACCCTGATTTTGTACCCCGATCATTTGGTAGTAGTCGAAAACTACGCTTTTGTTTTAAAACACACTTACACCTTCCCGCACAGCCCCAAACTCAACTTTCATGGTAAGTCAGAATCGATGTTTGAGATGACGTATGATCACGAGGAACCGGATTTCAAGCTCTATATTGAGCGCCCGGGGTTCTTGTTTCTAACCCGGAGAAAACGCGTCATCTTGCATGCCAACCGCAGCCAGGGCACATGGCTGGTGGCAGGCTTGAATGACTGGCGTGACCATGCCGGATTGCAACAAGCCGGTAAACAATAAGTTTTACCCGGTTTATTGGGTCAACATCTGTTCAAACTCTTCTGAATCAAAGCCGCTCATGGTTTTTTCACCGACAACAATCAGTGGCACACCATTGCCACCGCGCCGCTTGAATTCGACGTAACGGTCGTTATCTTTTTCGATATCGTATTCAACATAGCTAATGCCTCGCTCACGCATATAGGCTTTGGCCTTTTTGCAATAGCCGCACCAATCGGTGGTGTAGATGGTGACTCGCGCGGCAGCGGCGGCGGCCATGGCTGATGGCGTCATCACCCGTGGCGCTGGTTTGGTGAAATGTTGCCATGCACCAAATGCCGCAAGAAACAGGAAGACGAGAAGAAGTCGATTCATTATATTAAACCCTTCAACCCTTCACCATCGCGCCATTGCGCATACGGATGGGTCGCCAAATTGGAGTTGAAATAGCGGGCATCATCCGACACCTCGCGCCCGACCCAGTGTGGCCGCTCGAAGGCCTGATTTTCATCTTGCAACTCAATCTCCGCCACCACCAAGCCTTGATTGTCGCCCAAGAATTCATCCACTTCCCAGCGATTGCCTTGATCATTGACGATGTAGCGCACCTTTTGAATCAAGGGGCCGTCGCATAATTTTAGCAATTGCTCGGCGTCCGCCAGCGGTATCTCATATTCAAATTCAAGCCGCGAAATACCTTGCGCCAAACCCTTGATGGTCAGAAAGGCTTGCGCGCCAGCGATACGCACGCGCACTGTGCGCTCTTTGCTACGGTTTAAATAACCCTGGCAATATGCTACCCCGATTCCATTTTTCCATTCGGTTCCGGTTACCAAAAACTTACGTTCAATCTCGGTTGCCATGCCCTTTTCCCCCTGTTAAAGCGTAGGGCGCAATGCATTGCGCCATTGTTGCCGCCACAGATGCGGCGCAATGCATTGCGCCCTACGG
>CAMBDR010000161.1 GCA_945864765.1 Janthinobacterium lividum
ATCCAGCTCAGCACGCGAAGCCAGCACGCCATCGCCAAAACTGATATTCAACACCGGGAAGGCTCGCCCCCAGTCCCATTTATCATGAATGGTCAAGCCCTTGAACAAGGCTTCATTGCACTCAAACAATTCCTTGAGCATATCCAGGAACAAGCTTTTCCCAAAGCGGCGCGGGCGCGACAGGAAGAAATATTTGCCATGTTCAATGAGCTGGTGCGCAAACCCGGTCTTATCGACGTAATAGTAACCATCCCCAATCATCTCGGAGAAGGTTTCAATGCCAATCGGTAGTTTTTGACGATTTGGATTCATGGTGGATTCATGGCGCACTGGTTTTTGTTGATTCCGGTTTGTCCGGCTTTGCTCCGGCCCATTTTAACCTTGTCCGGCAAGTATTGCAGCAATCAAAAGGGATTATTACACCTGAAACGCCACGAATCATGCAGCTCCCCTGCAAAAAGCAGCCAATTTACGATTCTTTTCAAATAAAAATATCGCCAAAATAAAATTTTGATTGTATAATTCGCAACCACAATTTAGCATTCCTGAATTATTCCCCATCGGAAATGATTTAACCCGTCAGCTCGTTGGCCCGTCATACCCAAGTCATGACCAAGCCTTATATTGGTGTTTTTACTTTTTTTGAATAGATTATGTCCAACCCTTCACGCCTCGCTTTTCAAATTGGCTCCAGCGCCCTTATCCTGGGCCTGGTCGCCACCTTGTCCGCCTGTAACGGCAGCAACACTGCCGCGCCATTTGGTAGCACCACCCAACTCACCTTGATGGAAACCACCGATTTACACACCAATATTCGCAGCTACGATTATTTCAAGCTGGCCGAAGACAAATCCATCGGTTTGGAACGTACCGCCACCCTGATCAAAGCGGTGCGCAGTGAAAGCATGAACTCGATGTTATTCGACAATGGCGATACCATTCAAGGCACGTCCCTGTCCGACTATCAAGCCCTGATCAACCCCATCGATTGCAGCACCACCCTGGCCATGTACAAGGTCATGAATGCCTTGCAATACGATGCTGCCGGCATAGGCAATCACGAATTTAACTTTGGCCTGCCCTTTTTGAGCCAGGTCACGGGCCAGCAATTTGATATTGAAGGCCAAGCCGCGCCGCGCAAATGCGCCGGGCCTAACTTCCCGCAAGTGCTGGCCAATGTGATGAGCAGCAAAACCCGGCAACCGCTGTTTCAACCGTATGTAATTCTCACCAAAACCGTGCGCGCCACCACCGCCGATGGCACGCCCGTCACCGCCAACATCAAAGTCGGCGTGATCGGCTTTACCCCACCCGCCATTTTAAATTGGGACAAGCGCTATCTGGACGGCAAAGTGTACACCGAAGGCATACGCGAAATGGCGCAACAATACGTGCCTAAAATGCGGGCCGAAGGCGCGGATATTGTGGTGGCCATTTCCCACGGCGGGCTGGATAATTCTCCCTATAGCCCGGCCATGGAAAACGGCAATTACCATCTGGCCCTGGTACCCGGGATTGACGCGATGTTAATCGGCCATTCGCATCAAATCTTCCCTGATGCCGCCAGCACCCTGCCGCAATTTAATTTGCCCGGTGTCGATAAGGTCAAAGGCACCGTCAACGGCGTACCGACCGTGATGGCCAATTTGTGGGGCAAGCATTTGGGCGTGATCAAGCTCAATTTACGCTATGACGGCAACCGTTGGGTGGTGGACCCCACCCAAACCCTGGTCCAGACACGTGCGATTAAAAATGCCGATGGCAGCTTCGTGGCGTCCGACAGCAGCGTGGTCGCCATGGTGGAGCCTGAACATCAGGCCACCATCAACTACGTTAAAACCCCGATTGGCCGCACCGACTTTTCCATGACCAGTTATTTTGCCGATGTGGGCGATGTGTCGGCGATTCAAATCGTCAATCAGGCGCAAGCTGCGTATGTGAGCAATTATGTGAAGGCCAATTTACCGCAATACGCCAGCTTGCCGGTGTTATCGGTTTCTGCCCCCTTCAAGAGCGGCTTTGCCGGCGGCACCGATTTTACCGAAGTGGCCAGTGGCAATGTTGCCATCAGCAACGCCGCCGACCTGTACCTCTACCCCAATACCCTGTACGCGGTGAAAGTCAACGGCACCGATCTCAAAGCCTGGCTGGAAACCGCCGCCAAACGCTTTAACCGCATCAACCCTGCCCTCACCACCGAACAAGCCTTGGTCAGCAACTTCCCCGGCTACAATTTCGATATGTTTACCAGCAGCGATATCGCTTACGAAATCGATGTCACGCAAGCAGAAAACAGCCGCATCAAAAACCTGACTTACAAAGGGGTCGCCATTGCTGCCAGCCAGGAATTTATCATCGCCACCAATAACTACCGCGCCAGTGGCGGCGGCAATTTCCCTGGTCTGGATGGCAGTAAAACCATTTACGCCGCACCGGATACCAACCGCGACATCCTGATCAGCCATATCAAAACCCTGACCAATTTGAGCCTGGCCAGCAATGGGCGAGATCGTAGCTGGCGCTTTACCAAAGTGGCAAGCGCTGGCCCGGTGACCTTTAAATCGGCGGCCAACAAACTGGCGTTTGCGCAAACGGCAGGCTTGAACAATATTTCCTTGCAAAGCGCCGATGATGGCACGGGCAAGGGTTTATCGGTGTACCGCATCGATTTGAATCAATAAATCAATATAAATCAATATAAACCAACGACCATGCAAAAACGCTTATCCACGCTGCCAATGACCTTGACGTTGGCTTTGACCCTGGCCACTTGTGGTGGGCTTTATTGGGGTATTTCACAATGGCTGTTCACCCCCTTAAGCCTGCCACAAGTGGAGCGTTTGCGCATGCAAGCGCCCACCGTGCCCGAGGCGCTGGCGCAATTGCGTACAGCCGCCAGGCACGAGCAGCGCGAGGCGCAACGTGCGCTGGCGCAACTCTGGCTGACCGGCCCCAATAGCCAGGATAGCAGCCACTGGCAAGAAGGCTTGAAATACGCCGAACTGGCCGCCAAACAAGGCGACCGCGAAGCTTGGCTATTGCTGGCCCAGGCCTACTTGTATGGCCGTGGCGGCGCGCGAGACTACCCGCGCGCCCGCTATTGGTTTGAGCGTGCTGCACAGCAGCAATCGGCCGCAGCGGCCTATGGTTTGGGTTTGATGTACAAAAGTGGTTATGGCGGCCCGCGTGACCCGGCCATGGCGTATAACTGGTTTGTCCAGGCGGCACAAAAAGGCCATGCCGATGCCATGTTCATGCTCGGTAATGCTTATCAGGATGGCGAAGGCGTGACGGCTGATGCGGAACTGGCCAGCAAGTGGTTTCAGGCGGCGGCGCAACTGGAACACCCGCTGGCGCTGCAAAGCCTGGCCACCTTACAAACCAACCCCGCGCTACGCGCCCATTTGTTGCAGGAACTGGGCGAAGAAGTGGCACGGCCCCAATGGCTGGCGCACTGAATACACCTGCCCAATCGCCTGCCCAATCACCTCGCCAATCACCTTGCCAACGCGCATCCGAGCCAGAGTTACATCAATCTGGCTCACTTCATTGAGCTTGAATATCCTTTAACGCGCCGCAGTTGCCATGGCCGATGGCGCAACGGTGCCACCCTGAAAATAATTTCTGATTGCAACACGCCCTGAGCCAATGTAGCGAGTACACTGGTTGAATTCATCTTTGGTTTGCAGTGGGCACGCGGCCTGCTGTGTCATGTGGAGCATGTTGCCATGAATACCAGTTCACAGAGCAAAGCCCGTATCGTGCTACTGGCCTGTGTCACGATCACGATAGGCATCATCATCCTGCAAACCGGCTGGGCGATTTGGCAGGATCGTATGCTGACCATTAAATCGGAACATGCCAATGGCCTGGTTGCGGTGCGGCTGCTGCAAGAACATGCCACCCAAACCTTGCAAGACGCAGAACGCAAACTCGAATCGGTGAGTGTGGCACTCAAAGACACCCGTTTGGGGCAAAATGAAAGCCAAATCCAGTCGCTGATCAATCAACACTTGAGCGACAACCTTGCCCTGAAAGCACTGCAATTTACCAATCTGGCGGGGCAAAGCTGGATTACCTCGCCCGATTACCCGGCCCATTCAGTCGATGTCAGTAGCCATATTCATATCCGTTTTTTACTGTCTCACCCGCTCTACCGCGACACGGCCCTGGGCCACCCCTATCAAAGCCGCTACGACAGCCAATGGGTCATACCGATCGGGCGCAATGTGTATAATCGCCAGGGTGAACACTTGGGCATTATCACGGTCGATATCCGGGTCGATTATTTTGGAGAAATTTATTCCAGCACCGCGCTCAACAATGATGCGGCGGTGGCCCTGATCAACCATCAGGGCACAGTGATTGTGCGCTCGCCATTTGAGGCACGCTACGCCAACCGCGATTTATCAAACAGCGCCATCATCGCCAAAATGTTTGCCGGCCCGATTGAAGATTCATTTGAAGATGAAAGCTTTCTGGATGATGAAAAAAAGCGCTTTTACACTTATCGCAAATTAAAAACCTGGCCCATTACCACCGTGTACGGGCGCGATTTTGATGCCATTTTAGCCCCCTGGCAAGACCGCAGCATCGACCGCCTGCTGTTCTCCGGCACCACCATCGTGTTACTTAATTTACTCACTTTCTTTTTACTGCAACACATGCGCCGCCTGCGCCAGACTGAAAAATCGCTACGGCAAAGTGAAAACAAATTCATCGGCTTATTCCAACGCTCGCCCCTGCCTTTGGCCCTGATCAATTTGGATAATACGCAATTCATTGAAGCCAATGATTTATTCTTAAGTGAGTTTGACCATGTGAGAAGCGATATCATCGGCAAAACCCCCAACGACATACAGCTTTGGCCCAAGCCGGAAGAATTCCAGCAACTGATTGCGCATCTGCAACGCCAGCGTTTGATTGATCGGCACGAAGTCTTGCTACGTCGGCGCGATGGCCATGTAATCCGCTGCCTGATCTCGGCGCGCTTACTCGATAGCGATGAACACCTGGCGGTGATTTCTGCCATCGATATTACCCAACAGCGGGAAATTGAAAATGAAATCCGCGAACTGAATCAACAATTGGAGCAAAGGGTGAAGCAGCGCACCAATCGGCTGGAGCAAGCCAACCAACAACTGGAGCAAGCGTTTGCCGCGCTCAAGGAAATGCAGGCCGATTTATTGCATTCTGAAAAAATGGCCTCGCTTGGCTCGCTGGTGGCGGGCATTGCGCATGAACTCAACACGCCCATTGGCAACAGCGTCACCATTGCCAGCACGGTGATGGATAAAGCGGAAGAAACGATCAAAAGTTTCGATGCGCAAACCTTGCGCCGCTCCGAATTTAAAGCCTTTTTGGAGGAAACGCAAAAAGGTGGGCATGTGTTACTGCGCAACCTGGAGCGCGCCACCGAATTGGTCAGCAGTTTTAAACAGGTGGCGGTGGATCAATCGAGCAATTTGGCGCGTAAATTTGATTTGCGCCACACCCTGGAAGAAGTGGTGATCACCACCAGCCCGCTCTACCGCAAAACCCCGTACACCATCGCCATGGATTTACAAAGTGACATTCAATGTGAAAGCTATCCGGGTGCCATCGGGCAAATCATTACCAATTTCATTACCAATTCAATCGCCCATGGTTTTGAAGGGCGCAATCACGGGCATATGATTTTAAGCACGCGCTTAATCAATCCGAATGAAATTGAAATGGTGTTTCAGGATGATGGCAAGGGCATTAGTGAAGAAAATTTGAAGCGTGTGTTCGATCCGTTTTTCACCACCAAGCTGGGGCAAGGTGGATCGGGTTTGGGCATGCATATCGTCTACAACCTGGTTTCGGGGGTGCTGGGTGGGAAGATTGATATCCACAGCCAGCCAGAGCACGGCACCCGGATTGTGGTCACGCTGCCGCGCGTGGCAGCGAATTTACAAAGGCCGACATAGAGTAGGCTTGATTCGGGAATAGCAGGTCGCCATTTGGCGCGCAACAACAGTTTATACAGGCAAAAGCGCAGGATAATAAAAACCAAACGCATCGAAACTCAACCGGGTATTGCGATAAAAATATTGCAGCCGCCGCACCCTGCCCCTGGCCGAAAAAATCCCAAGGGTAAGAATGGTGAGCAGAAAATTGACCGCCGAAATCCGAAAATACTCGGCCCCGGTGTCAGTAAATGCAAGCGCCAAGTCATTCCTGCTCAATAGGATCAGATTGCAAATACCGCCCGCTCTGCGGATCATAATCCTGAAAACAGTCTGCCTTGTTTTAATCAGTCTGCCTTGTTTTAATCAGGCTTGCACCCTTTCGCACCAGACAATACCGCAAATCCACACTTATCCATGATTGTCAACTGATTCCCGTCATCAGCTTTTATTCCAATAACACCATACTCATCGGAATGGGCATACTCAACAATTCTATCATTACGTTTTTGCCTGATTATCCGGTATTTAATAGGCTTTTGTCGGAATAATGATGTTCGTTCAAATAATATATTATATTCAGCATTTGAGTATGTCCATGTTTTGATCAAAGCAAGATGCCTAGGGATCGCGAAAGAAAATGCATTTGACTCAAGGCAAAAAAACTTTTCAGATGATTTGCATTTTCTTATCGGCTCCAAGACATCAAATAATCTTACATTATTCCCTTGGATGCCAAAGGGGGACTCATTCTTGGCAAAAATATTCCCATAGTTACTTTCACTGGCAAAGCAAAAACAATTCATAAAGAACAGTCCAAACATCACATTTATATATTTCATATCATTTTAATACCCACAAACACAACTTGGATCGATAAATTTCTTGGCCCATGCATCAGCATCATTTTCGCCTGGTGAACGCGCTGGTCGGCCCGCGAATTCTGCACCAGTATCAGAATTGGAACTCGGGTTTTCAGCCATCAAATGTCTAAATTCATGTAAAAAAACAAAATATGCGCCAGACTCCGTTACATCCTAATTGAAAAATCCAAAATTAAATTGGCTTACTTGATTTGGTCGATTAGTAATTGCGTATTGGCCTCGTGCTCTTTTGTATATGTTGTCGATATTTGGATCGTTATTGATTTTCCAGTTGTCAAATATTTGTTGAAGGCGCGCCCTATCTTTCTGACACACTTTTTTTAACTCATCTTTCATTCTTAGGTTTGCATCAATTAAATCTTTGTATTTAATAGCCCATGCACGACCTGCACTGAAGTCGCCTGGTCGCCCCAAAATTGTTGCTAGTCCATATGGATCAATTCCGCTTGCCGGATTCGCCCCCACATAAGCATAAGTATTCACCCCACCTTGCAGGCCAATAGGATCAAATTGCAAGTAACGACAAGTCTTCGGCTCACAACCCATTATCAAGCGGTTGTATTAGTCAGGCGTACACCCTTTCGCCTCAGACAATACCGCAAATCCACACTTATCCATAAGCATCAATTGATTCCCATTTTCCGCTTTTATCCCAATAACACCGTACTCACTGGAATAGGCATACTCAGTATTCATGCCGTTCCATATTTGCTTTATTATCTTGCATTTAATTAACTCTTGGCGAAACAAGGTTGACTTTTCAAATAGCACCTCATACTTTGCATTTGCATGACGCCATGTTCTAAGATAACTGTTATTTCTAGGGACGGCAAAAACAAATATTTTTGATTGAATGCATATAAATCTTTCTGATGGGGCGCATCTCTTTGCCTCAATTAAAACATCATGTAATCTGACTCTATTATCCGTAACGCCAAATGGCGATTCATCCCTGGCGAAAATATTTCCATAATTGGCTTCATTTGCTGATAAGTTATGGCAAAAAAATAGGAGCAGCAATATTGTTTTTTTCAATTTCATCATTTAGTACCCACAAGTACAGCTTGGATCTATAAACTTCTTCGCCCATGCATCTGCATCATTTTCAGATGTTGATTGTGAAGAGCGGCCGCTAAACACGGCCCCCGTATCGCCACTAGTGCCAGCATTCTCATTCATCAGGTGTCTAAACTCATGCAAAAAAACAAA
>CAMBDR010000162.1 GCA_945864765.1 Janthinobacterium lividum
TGTCTGACTCCAAGCGGAACCCGAGAATAGCGCAGCAACAACAGCACAAACAGAATAAAAATAATTATGAGACATTTCATACTCCTTATTTATTTTTAGTACAGCAATGTCATTGCACGGCCGAGCGATTAGGAAAGCTGGTTATGCCGATTGTACCAGCGCTTGAGTATGCAATACGCCACGCCAGTATTATTTCAACACGTCCATTTTACACGCCCAGGATGGATATTTTTTTGTGGAAAAATGGCAGTGTGTTAAAAGTGGCAATTTCAGGGTTGGCTTGCAAGAGCGTTCATGCGGCTGCATAATAGGCTTCCAATAAACCCAACCCGGCAATGAGATAGCATCATGATCGATTTATTTAACCTGTATCTATCAAGTTGGGGCAAATGATACGTAACAAACTTATCGGCGCAACACTCGCTCTGATCGGCCTGATAATCGGTGCCTTTTGCGTGCGCATTTTTTTCACGCTGCCAGATGCGTTACCGGGATACCGGGCTGGGCTGGCTGCTGGCTTGGTTGTGGCCCATCCGGTTTCGCCCGAGCAGTGGCTACAGGCGCAACGTATAATCCCCCTGGTTTTTCTCATGCTGGCGCTATTGCTGGTTATTGCTGGCTACTTGGGCGCACTTCGTTCTCGTTACGCCTGTGCCTTTTGCCTTGGAACCGCAGCTTATGCCGTTATCGCTTATGCGCTCTTGGCTCGATACAGTTGGGCCTTTAACGCTACCGCAGGCGACATTGTGTTCTTTCTGCCCTTGCTCACCTTGCTGGGTGCCGCTGCGTTTTTTCTCCGCACCAGGTAGCAACAGCGTAAATAACTTGCAAAACACCGTTTGCGACGCTTAAATTCTCGCCGTCTCGCCGATGGTGGGCTGGCAAAACCCATCATCAAACAAAATCACCCCGCTCAGCCTGCCCCTACTTCTTCAACAAAACCGGCTCCCCCAACCCCAATTCCTTCATCCTGGGCAATTGGGTCTTAGCATCTCCCACCACCAACCAAACCATCTTATTCGGATCAAGATACTTCTTCGACAAGGCCTTGATTTGCGCCAGCGTCATCGATTTAACAACCTGCTCACGCTCCTTTATATAACCAGGCTTCCAGCCGTACTCGCCCAAATCCGACAACATGGCCAATTTGGCCGTTGCTGTTTCAAATGCACGCGCATTGCTCTTGATCAAAAAACCCTTGGTGGTGGCCAAATCCGCGTCGGTATAGGTGTCGCCATACTCTTGCAGAATTTGCCTGACCAATTGTGCCGATTCCAAAGTCACATTGCTTCTTACGCCGCCCGCAATGATAAATTCACCCGGACTTTTACTGCCACTGAAGTGGGAGTTAATGCCATAGGTATAGCCCTTCCCTTCCCGCAACTGCTGGGTTAAGCGTGAGGCAAAACCGCCACCGCCCAAAATATAATTCATCACCGTGGCAGGATAAAAGTCTTTATCGGTCTCAGCCAAGGCGGGGTAACCAATCTGCAAAACCGATTGCTTGGCGTCCGGCACATCGACAAAATACAGCTTGGCCTGGCTTATGGCCGCAGGCAGCGTGGGCGCAGGTAGCACGACCTTCAAGGGCTTCCACTGGCTATTGAGCCTGGCCAGTGAGGCCGTAATCGCCGCTTTCGGCAACGCCCCCACCACCGTCATGCGCGCCAGCGAGGGCGAGAGATTTTTACCGTATAACGCCTGCAAATCGGCAATGGTGATGCTTTCTACAGACTCAACACTCCCCAAAATATTGCGCGAACGAATGTTGTCTTTGCCATAAATCAATAGGTTGAAATTGTTTTGTGCAATCTGGTTGGGTCTGGCTTCTTGCTGGCGAATTTGATTGATCATATTTTGCTTGAGCAAATCAAATTCTTTCACATCCCAACGCGGTTCCAACAAAATTTCTTCAACCAGGGCCATGGTTGCCGCGTAATTGCGCGCCAGAGTATTTACATTGATGCGCACGTCCTCAGTAGTCGCACTGACCGTGATGGTGGCACCCAATTGCTGTATCGCGTCTTCCAATTCTTGCGGGGTTTTGTTCTTGCTGCCCTGTGTCATCATGCGCGCCATCAGGTTGGCAACGCCCACTTTGTTGATGTCGTCCAACAGTTGCCCACCCTCAATCGCAATTTGAAACTGTACCAACGGCACTTCATTGTTTTCAATTCCCAGTACCCGCAACCCGTTAGCCAGCTTGCTTTCCCAAACCGCAGGAATTTTTACCACGGGCGGCGCACCGTAAGCGGGTTCCTTGCTGCGATCAATTTTTGAAGGCGTCCGGGTATAAGTGGCATGACTATTCGGATCAACCGCGCTTTCTGCCCCTTGCTGTATCTTTTCTTCCACCACCGCCGCCGCTTGTGAGCCTTCCAGCGCCAAGTCCAATTTTCCCTTGGGCACAAAGCTGGTGGCGACATAATTTTTGCCCTTGATATACTTCGCATAAACCCGCATCACATCCTGCGGCGTTACGGCCAGAATATGCTGAATGTCTTTTTCAACATGGCCCGGATTGCCCGTCAAATAGTTGTATTGCGCCAGTTGCGCAGACTTGCCCAGCACGCTGGCAAGCGAGTTGTAGAAGCGGGTTTCTTGCCCTGCTTTGATCCGATTCAAATCCTTTTCTGAAATGCCGTCTTTTTCGAAATTGGCAAACGCAGCGTTAATCGCACTGGCAACTTCCTGTAAATTCTTACCCTCAAACGCCCGCACAGCAAGTTGAAACTGCCCTGCAATTTCGCCACCATAATTATCGGCGTTCACGCCCGCAGTCAATTTTTTGTCTTCCACCAACAATTTATAAAATGGCGCTTTTTTTCCATGAACCAGATAATCACTCAACACCTCCAGCGCATAAGAATCGGGGTGCAAGTCTTCCACCGTCGGCCATGCCAGCGTCAACTCCGGTAGCCGGGCGAAATTATCCTCATGCGCGAACTTGACGGTTTGCCGGACTTCGCCCGCCATTTTTGCAATCGGTTTGATTTCATCGCCACGTTTGATCTCGCCAAAGTACTTCTCCACCCATTTTTTGGCGGCTACCGGATCAAAGTCACCCGCAATCACCAGCGCCACGTTGTTGGGCACATACCAACGGCGGAAAAATTCCTTCACATCGTCCACGGTGGCGTTTTGCAAGTCTTCCAGCGAACCAATCACCTGCCAGTTATATGGGTGGTCTTGCGGATACAAAGCTTTATTGATGATGTATTGGGTATGGCCGTAAGGTGCGTTATCGACCCGCTGCCGCTTTTCATTTTTCACCACTTGCTTTTCTTTGGCCAACACCGATTCGGTCACGGTATTGATAAACCAACCCAGCTTGTCAGCCTCGGCCCAAATCATTTTTTCCAGGGCATCTTTGGGCACGGTTTGCAGATAATTGGTGCGGTCTTGCGAGGTAGAGCCGTTGGCACCGGAGCCACCTATGCGCGCCGTCATTTTATCCAGGCCGCCCTTACCCAGATTTTCTGATTCCAAAAATAACAGGTGTTCAAACAAATGGGCAAACCCGGTGCGCCCGGCTTTTTCACGAGCAGAACCAACGTGCGCGGTCAAATTGACCGCCACCACCGGATCGGAACGGTCGATATGAAAAATCACTTCCAAACCATTGGGCAAGGTGAATTTTTGAAATTCCACCTTTAATGCTTGCGCAGCGCGCCGTTCTGTTTTTTGCACAGGCGCAGCACTGGCAGGTAAACCGATGCAGCAGACAATGCAAGCCACGAACAAAGAAGTCACCATCTTCATATAGTATTCCTAAAAAATAATATTTCTAAACTGAATATAGCCAATCTAACGCACTATCCAATGGTGCTTTGCTTTCACGGGGAAGTTTACTTAACCAGTCCGCAAAAAATTGATTTCTATCCTTCTTCCTACCATGTGCGATTTCATGGGCAATCTGTGGCGAAACACCAAACTCCGCTGCCATATGGCCAACACAAGCCCAAATCACATCATTCCCAAGGTGGCCGTGAGGTAGCCAATGAATTGTCGGCTCCAAACAAAGCGCATCCCAAGCGGCATCAATGGCATCATTTACGCGATTAGCAACTGTCTCCGCGTTAATAATTCGCCGATTAGCACATGCCTCAGCAAATGGTTGCGCCAAATAATAACGATTATTTTTATAAGCCAAATGACTAGTATCAATTAAAGCATCACTTTTGACCAAACACTCATCCTCTCGCATTACTAAGGAGAGTATTATGGCAAAAACAATTATTGCTGGAAATCTTTCTCGCAACGCCGATAAGACCTTGCTTGAATTAGAAATTGGCTCGGGAAAAGCATATTTTAAATAATCGATTGCGCAATCCACATTAAAATGATAATTCTCAATTGAATGCCCTAAGGTAACAAATCGGTTCAGTCCTTGTGCCGGCTGCTGCCATTTCATACGTAATAACGGGCTTCTAAATTCGATATCATCCCATTCCCGATCAATCAATGTTGCCAAAACATCTTCTATTTTCGGGATTTTTTCTTTTATCCCATGAGCCGCTAACTGAACCTGTGCAATAACCTGCTTTTTCCCAAGCCCAGAGATGGCCGGATCATCAAGCATATCTGCATAGTCAATAGTAATATTTTCAACGGTAGTAGGATGACGTTCAAGTGCAAGTCTGTGCAAAATTTGTTTATCTGTAATTCCCTCAACCAGTAAAGTTTTATTACTACGGCGCAATGTAGCATTAAGGTAACCTTTGACAGAATATTTTTGCCCCATTTTTTAAATATCCTCTACTGAGAAGAAATCTGCCTGTTTTTTTGCACTTATTTTTGGTTCAAAATCTTGAGTTTCAAGCAAATGTTCCGCGCCAACCTCAGGCGAGTGAGTGCAAGCAATGATTTGCCGCTCAGGTGATTGCTTTTGAAGTTCTCTAAGAATTATCCGCTGCCAATCAATGTGCAGTGATAGCTCTGGTTCGTCAATCAAGAAAATCCCGGATAAGTATCGAGTCCTACTTGCAGAATACAACATGGTCAATATTTGCCGTTCGCCAGATGACAACGCAGACAAGCCATAAGAATGTTCATCATTAGTCGTCACCGAGACGACGCTTCTTGATCGTGGTTGACTTACTACTTGCCCAATACTCAGCGTTTTACCATCAAGGAACCGATTAATGGATGATTCGAATTCCCGGCTTCGTGCGAAGGCAATATGACGCTCTTCACTTCTAGTTTCAAGTGCCTGTCTATAAATTTCAAGCAATGACTTATCAATACTACGAAGTGAAGCGTCATTACCGTTGAGTGATTTTGCGGCACCCAGAAGGTTATTATAGATTGGTCGAAATGCAGTATTTTCCTGTTGCGATGCCTGATCATTAAGTAAGGCCAGGATTGACGGAAGTAAGTCCTCACTATTTGGCGCCACCGCAGTTGCATCAGTAGCGGAAATAGCACGAAATACTTTTACAAAGGTCTCCATGAACATACGTTGTTCGCGATCAGTAATATCTATTTGTGCCTTACGCCATTCTTCAGTTAGCGCATCCTCAACATCTGCGACCGAAGGATAACGAACTACTGGCACAAACTTCCCAAACCACTGCCTGCACAGTGCGGTTTTTTCCGCAGTTGAGCCCGCTTCGTCTCTTGTTGCCCTCGGGGACAACGATGTTTTATCCAGCTCATGCAGGGCAAACATTTCTCGCAATAAAATCTCTTCAAAGTCCGAGTCCCTTCTTTCTGATTGCCGGAAATTTGAGGCCGAATCCGCACGAGTACGCTCCAGAATAGAACGAAAAGCGGGCAAGTAGGTCGGGCGTGCGCCGAGAGCTTCACGCAAGCTGGACATTTCCACCTCAGAAAGGCTCGAATTTTGACCGGCATACGATGTCTTTGAACCATTTAAATACACCCTTGGCGAATTGTTTGCATCATCTCGCCGAATTTCAACCATATCGGACTTTGAGGTTTTAACCTGAATTTTTTGAAATTGTAGATGATTGAAGCGCTGGAAATCGAGTTCGAGCAAATTAGCAAGCAAATGCAGGAGAGTGGTTTTACCACGTCCATTCTTTCCGTAAATAACATTGAGGCCGGGCTTAAGGTGGATTTCTACATCAAACTGGTTATGCAGTCCCTCGACAATGACGGTAGCAATAGTGATCTCTGCCATTTGAATCTTCCAAAAATATCTAATGAATTAGATGCAATAAAGAAATATTTTTCACATGCGTAATTATGCAAAAACAGTACCGCTATTCTCCCACAGAATTCTATGCTAGCGCCAAATAAAACCCACCACGACAAGCCTTTTGCCTGGCCAATTCAGAATTTTGGGTTATCTGCCGTTGCGGCAAGGACAATAATTAAAAAATAGATCAAAACTCACATAACAACAACCTGCAAAAAAAAGCGAACCGAAGTTCGCTTTTTTTTGCTACGCCAAACGATGGCAATTACTTGCGCTCAGCCAGCGGTGGTACTTGGCGGGTTTCGTTGCCAACAAATAATTGACGTGGGCGGCCAATTTTTTGCTCAGGATCGGAAATCATTTCATTCCATTGCGCAATCCAACCGACCGTGCGCGCCATGGCAAAAATACCCGTGAACAGCGATACCGGGATACCCAGCGCCGATTGCACGATGCCGGAATAAAAATCGACGTTCGGATACAGCTTGCGTGAGACGAAATACTCATCTTCGAGCGCCACTTTTTCCAGCGCCATGGCCAGCTTGAACAGTGGGTCATCTTGCAAACCCAACTCTTCCAGCACTTCGTAGCAAGTTTCACGCATTAATTTGGCGCGTGGGTCATAGTTTTTATACACGCGGTGACCAAAACCCATCAGCTTGACGCCGGAGTTTTTATCCTTGACTTGCTTGACAAACTCGTCAATCTTGTCAACGCTGCCAATTTCTTTGAGCATGTTCAAAGCCGCTTCATTGGCACCACCATGCGCAGGCCCCCACAGGCAAGCGATACCCGCTGCGATACAGGCAAACGGGTTGGCACCGCTGGAACCGGACAAACGCACCGTGGAAGTGGAGGCGTGTTGTTCGTGATCGGCATGCAAAATCAAAATACGGTCCAGCGCACGCACCAGCACATCATTGACTTTATATTCTTCGCACGGGGTAGCAAACATCATGCGCATGAAGTTGGCGCTATACGATAAATCGTTGCGCGGATAAATGAAAGGTTGTCCGATCGAATATTTATAGGCCATCGCCACCAGGGTTGGCATTTTAGCGATCAGGCGAATTGCCGACACCTCACGATGATGCGGGTCATTGATATCGAGCGAATCATGGTAGAACGAGGCCAAAGCGCCCACCGTGCCAACCAAAACCGACATGGGATGCGCATCACGCCGGAAACCACGGAAGAAAAATTGCATTTGCTCATGCACCATGGTGTGATTGGTCACGGTATGGACAAATTCTTGACGCTCGGCCGCATTGGGTAACTCACCATTTAACAACAAATAGCAAGTTTCGAGAAAATCAGCATGCACCGCCAATTGCTCACTCGGGTAACCGCGATACAGCAATTCACCCTTGTCACCATCGATATAGGTAATCGATGAATTACAAGCCGCCGTGGACATAAAACCAGGATCATAGGTGAATTTACCAGTAGTGGCGTACAACTTGCGAATATCGATAACATCCGGGCCAACCGACCCTTTGTAAATCGGCAATTCGAGCGAAGGACTGCCATCCGAAAAGGATAGCGTGGCTTTAGTATCAGAAACGTTCATGGCTCTTCCTTGTGAACGGGGGTGAATCAATCAAAAAAGCAAAAATCAAACCAAAAACTACTTACACCTGCTGCAATCGTTGCAATAAAGCACGAATCGGCGGGGTATCCAATTCATCCCTCGCGGCCTTGCGCGCCAGCAGTAAATCAAGCAAATCGTTATCCGACAAATCCAGCAACAATGTCAGCGCTTCCACCTCGGCATCTTCCAGGCTCAATTCGTGCGCATCCAAAAATCGCGTCAAAATCAGATCGTTTTCCAGCAGACCGCGCCGCGCCCGCCAGCGCA
>CAMBDR010000163.1 GCA_945864765.1 Janthinobacterium lividum
CAAAGCCGAGGCGCTTTTTGCGCTCAGCAACACTTGCCCGCCATCCGCATGAATCATGCCCTGATTACTGACCAGCGCATTCACCGCCGCCTGATCCACCACCGCGCTGATCAAGCCATCGCCCGCAATATCCAACGTCACCGCCTGCCCACTCGCCAGCGCCACCTTGCCCAGTTGCGCGCTGATGATCCCGTCATTACTCACCTGCTGCCCCAGCAAACTGATATAGCCGCCACTGCCCGCAGTCAATTGCCCTTGATTCTCGATTTTGCCCGTACCCGCGCCCAAGTTACCCGCAAACTTAAAGCGACGCGCCGCGAAATCGGCATCGCTGATATTGAGCGTGGACGCCACCAGCCCACCCACATTCACTTGCGCATTGCGCCCAAACAAAACCCCGTTCGGGTTGATCAAAAACACTTGCCCGTTGGCTTGCAACTGCCCCAAAATTTGGCTGCCATCAATCCCCAACACCCGGTTCAAGGCAATCGCGCTACTGTTTGGCTGTTGAAACACCACCCGCTCGCCCGCCGCAATATTGAAGCTATTCCAGTTCAGCGTTAAATTGGGCGTGGTTTGCTTGATGGTGGTGGTGTTCTGATTGACAGCAATACTGCCCTTACCCGTGACAATCACCCCGTTTTGCGGCCCCGCCAACACTTGCGTACTCAGCAACGCCAGCACCAGCGGACGCAAGAACGCGCGCCAGCGCCGTGAAATGCCAGCCGTTGCAGCGGCGGCACCATCGCTGCCAGCGGCACTCTTGCCACAGCCGGTTGTGGTCTCGGCAACCACCACCAAACTACCCAAACGCTTACTCCAAACCAGGCGATAAATATGATTCATATTGCTTTCCTTACGACAATTTTTTAGCTTGAGAGATTTAAGCGTTAGAAGTATTTGGCACCCTGCAACCAGACGCGCCCATTGCGCGCCTCGGCGGCAGATTTTTCATTGCCCAGTTTGAAGGCGACATCGAGTTTCATTGAAAATTCATTCGGCCGTATCCACTGCAAACCCATGCCAATACCCGCATAGTTGCGCTGCACGCTACCCGCGCCGTCTTTATTGGCGCGGCTTTGGCCCGCATCAATAAACCCCGCAATTTGCCAGATACCCGGCCAAGCTTTGTTTTCCGGTAAAACATGGCGCAATTCCAGACTGAGTACATTGCCCAGGTCGCCACTGCCATCGTCCTGCCCATACGCGCGCACGGCTGCGGGGCCACCGATGACCAATTTTTCCGATGAATCGAGATTTTTGGATGCCCACTGGCCGCTAAAACTGGCGTTCAGGCTGGTGCTTTGGTTAATGCTGTGCAAGCGATTGATGCCGTAAGTGATTTTATTGAAGCGCCCTTCGGTGCGCACGCTGGCCGCGTCTTGCTGGCGCGCCGCCAAACTGTCGAGGTGTAAATCACCACTCACCCAAGTTAAATTGAAGCTGCTCAGACCCGCGCCGGCCACATCATCAAAACGCTCGCCATTCAGGCCCACACTCACCAGGGTAGTGCTTTTATCGCTCACGCTGTTGATGCTATCAACCCGATCACGCAATTTTTTATCGTCAAAATTCACGTTCATATACAGATTTTTTTGGCGTGAGCGCAGCAGCGCGCTGGATAAACTCAAATTCAAATCTTTGGCCGTGCCGTTGGCGCGTAAATTGGCAAAGTCACCACCCAGGCTGTAATCGGTAACGCTATACGCCACGCCAACCGTCACCGCCTGCACTGGCACTTGGTAAGCGATGCGGCCATTATTCAAACCCTGAAACGAGCTTAGGGCACGCAAACTCAATTGATCGCCCTGGTTCGCCAGGTTACTACCGACCAAACCCGCACCCAAACGCTCGCGCCCGGTGGCGCGGCTGCCGTTGATGTCAAAATCAACGCTGCCAGCCCAGCGCTTACCTGCTTCCACAGTTAAAGTTAAATCCGCCAAACCCGTGCTGGCACCGGGTGCGATGGTGGATTTAACCAACAAACCCGGCACATCGTTAAGCCGCAAAATCACACTCTCAAGCTGTGCCAATTGTGGTTGATCGCCTGCATGCAAGGGGCCAGTTAAATACGCTACCTGGCGGCTGGCCAGATGCTGCGGGTTATTCAGCACAATCTTGCCATAGTGCGCTTCCAACACCTCAATGGTGACGCTACCGTCCGAATTATTTTGCGGCGGCAAATAAGCACGCGCCAGAAAAAAACCCTGGTTGTGATAAAACTCTTGAATCCGCTGCGCCATTTGTTGTAATTGCGCCAAATCAAGCGCTTGATTCGCTAGCCAGCCGGTTTTGGCCAACAACACACTCTCAGGAAATAGCGTATTGCCTTTGAGATTCACTTGTCGCACCACAACTTTACTGCCCCCGCTGGCAGCGCTGGCCGCGCTGGAAATGGCCGGAAGCGGACTCGCCACGCCAGGTGGTTGAGCCACTTGCGCAGGAGCCAGCGGCGCTTTGCCGCGCTCGGGCGGGTCTGCCGCATGGACACTGGCCGGAGCCAATAAAATGGCACAACTGAACACTCCCGCCAACGGGGATGGTTTGCGAACGTAAGGCAACATGGCATCCTTTTCAATAGCCGGGTTTCCAATCCAGAAAACCCAAAATTAAACGCACCATTATACAACACACAAATATTGGTATGCCTTTTTTACTCCCGGACACCAGGAGTTTGGCAAATTAATCATACTTGATCATGGTTTCGAGCAACTGGAATTGCTGCTGCAAATAGTCCACCAATACCCGCACCCGCTGTGGAATAAATCGATTACTCGGCAAGACTGCGTTCAAAGGGATGGTCTCCGGCGCAAACCCGACCAGCAATTGCACCAGCTTGCCGCTGATTAAATCGCCCTGCAGTTCAATATGGCTTTTGTACATGATGCCCTGGCCCTCCAGGCACCAATGATGGACGATATCGGCATCGTCGGCATGGCGTCTACCATTGACCGTAACGGTGAGTGGCGCACCCGTGGCATCGGCAAACTGCCAATCCACATGGCGCTTGCCCAATAATTGGTAGGTCAGGCATTGGTGCGCCTGCAAATCTTGTGGCTGCTGCGGCACCCCATGTTTGGCCAGATAGCTTGGCGCGGCCACGGTAATGCGGCGGGTGCTACTTAGCGCGCGCGCCACCAGGCCAGAATCGGCCAATTTACCGTAGCGTATCGCCAGATCCAGCTGGCCGCGCAATAAATCGTGCTGGCTATCGCTCACATTCAATTCCAGCTCCACTTCCGGGTGCAATTGCAGGAACTGGTCGAACCAGTCGAGCAGCACCCGCCGCACCATAGAAGAGGGCGCAGTCAGCCGAATCGGCCCGCGCAAACCCAGGTTTTCTTCCGACACCACCGCCGCCGCTTCATCCAGCAAAGCCAGCGCGCGCTCGGCATAACTGAGCAGAGTTTCGCCCTGCTGGGTCAGGCGCATGCTACGGGTGGAGCGCTCGAACAGGCGCACATGCAAGCGCGCTTCCAGCCGCTTCAAGGCCGCGCTGGCCGCCGAGGGGGTGCAATTCAAGGCTTGCGCCGCCGCCGTCAGGCTACCGCCCCGGCTGGTTTCGATCAAGACTTGCAATTCTTCGATATTTTCAATTTTCATTTGAAGATGTTAGTAAAATAAGCGGGATTATCATCTCAATCAACATAATATACACTGCTGGCTTGGTGATTTCACCCTTTGATTGAATAAGCATTCACGCGTGGGCACAGGTGCCCACCCTGGTCAAATCGATTATGCCGTTACACTTAACTTTACTTGGAGCAAATAATATGAAAGCAATTGGCTACACACAATCGTTACCGATCACCGATGACAACGCCCTGATCGACCTGACGCTGGACACCCCCACTTATGGCGAGCACGATTTATTGGTGCGGGTGAAGGCGATTTCGGTGAATCCGGTGGATACCAAAATCCGCAAGCACCGTGCGCCCGGTGCCACGCCGGAAGTGCTGGGTTGGGATGCGGTGGGCGTAGTAGAGGCGCTGGGGGCCAGGGTAACGGGCTTCAAACCGGGGGACAGGGTGTATTATGCCGGGGCCATCAACCGCCCCGGTGCCAACAGCGAATTGCACGCGGTGGATGCGCGCATCGCCGCGCACGCACCCACCAGCCTGGACGACGCGCATGCCGCTGCCTTGCCGCTGACGGCCATTACCGCGTGGGAAATTCTGTTTGAGCGGCTGGGCGTGGCCAAAAATGGCGGGGCCGGGCAAACTTTGTTGATTACCGCTGCGGCGGGCGGGGTGGGTTCGATTTTGATTCAACTGGCGCGCCGCCTGACCCAATTAACCGTGATTGCCAGCGCTTCGCGCCCGGAGAGTGCGGCATGGGTGCGTCAACTGGGGGCGCACCATGTGATTGATCACCATCAGCCTTGGGGGCCGCAATTGGCGACGTTGGACATAAAAGCGGTTTCGATGGTGGCATCGCTCAGTCATACCCTCCAGCATTTTGAGCAAATGGTGGAAACGCTGGCCCCGCAAGGCAAGCTGGCGCTGATTGATGAAGCCGAGAATTTACCCATCATGCGCCTGAAGGGCAAGAGTATTTCGCTGCATTGGGAAATGATGTTCACGCGTTCGATGTTTCAAACTGCGGATATGGCCGAACAAGGTAAATTGCTGCAGGAAGTGGCGCACCTGGTGGATGCGGGTAGCCTGAAAACCACACTGGGGCAGCAGATGGGGCTGATTAATGCGGCAAATTTACGACGGGCGCATGCGCTGATTGAGTCGGGGACCGCCATAGGCAAGGTGGTGCTGGCGCAGTGGGCTTAAGCTTGGGGAAGCATGGCCAGCAAAGCACGTGACATCCCCTCGGGTGTGGCTGTCACGCTGTCGTTGCGCTGTTGTTGGATCCCGGCGCGCCATTTCTGATGCATTTAGGCTTGCACTTATGCAAACTTATATGTTATATTGCCACCCAAGATGCCCATCAGAGGCAAAAATTATAGATAACTCAATACTCCTGTAGCGACCCCATCTCGTTTCTAATGTCGCATTTGCGAATCATATGAGCCAGAACCAGCCAGCGTCTGGTCAGCTCAGTTGATTTCCATTCTAAAATCAAGGAGAAAGCATGTTTTCGGTTTTAAAAAGAAATTTTATTTTAGGTTTTTGTTCGTTGTTGTTGGGTCAAGCGTGTGTGGCCGGGACTATTTTTGATGCCTTTAGTTCCGGCGGCAGAAATGGTTATGTGTTGGATCGCGCCTACAGCGACCACGGCTATGATTGGTGGTGGCATAACTTGACGGCCAAGAGCCGTAGCACAGGTCTGGAACGACCATTTTTCTTTGAATACTTCGTGATCAATCCGGCGCTGGGTGGTGCAACCCCTGTGCTGGGGCAATTGCCAGCCAACAAAGCCGCCGGCAAAAAACCGTCTTATGCCATGGTGATGGCGGGCACCTGGGGCACTGATGCGGTTCAAATCAAAAACTATTACGGCATTACCCAAATGACCGCATCCAAGGAAAATGAGAACATTACCATCGGCAGCAACACCGCCACCGAAACCGCGCTGAGAGGTTCGGTTTCGCTCACTGCAGCACAGGTTGCGGCCCATCCGGAATATATGTCCAACGCCGGCACCATCAGTTGGAACCTGTCGGTCACCAAACCTTTAAGCTACAACGTGGGCTACGCAGGTTCCAAGTTATTCCAGCAACTGGAACTGTTTGACATGTTCTGGCATGTACAGGGCATGCAGTCAAAATACAGTGGCACCGTCACCTTTAACGGTGAAATTTATGATGTGATTCCAGCTACTTCCTATGGTTATCAGGACAAAAACTTTGGCAAGGATTTTACCAACCCCTGGGTATGGTTGTCCTGCAATGATTTCACCCGGCAAAGCACCGGGCGGCCAATGGCTAATACCTCACTGGACATCGGTGGCGGCAACCCCAAAATTGCAGGCATTGAGTTTGGCGACAAAGCGTTGATGGCCTTTTATGTGGACGGCAAACTGTATGAGTTTAACTTCACCAAGCTGCTGGACAAAGAGAAGCTCGATTGGACGGTCACTGAAACCAGTACCGATATTAAATGGCATGTGGAAGCATGGAATTGGGACTACAAATTCGTGGTCGATTTTTCCAACCCGAAAAGCAAGATGCTGAAGGTCAAATATGAAAACCCGGCCGGCCAGGTCAATCATCAAAACCTCTGGAATGGCGGCCACTCTACCGGCACAGTGAAAATGTACAAGCGCCAATGGATTGTGTATGGCGTTTCGTGGAACTGGATTTACATGGATACCTTTATCGGAAAACATGGTGCCGGTGAATACGGCAAATATTAAGGCCGGAAACTGCCTGCCAATTTATGCTAACACACCTGTAAATTTAAATGCTATACTTCGGCAAAGGCTACCCATGAAGAGGCATAAAATTGCAGACAGTTCAAAACACCAGCGGACGCGGACGGCCGATCAAGAGTGAGGTGCAACAAGAAGCGCTACGTCGCACCATCATTCAGGCCAGCCGCGAGGTGTTCATCGAGGTGGGGTATCACGGTTTGAGTGTGGAACTGATTCTTGCCAAATGTGCGCTGTCGCGTCCAACCTTCTACAAATATTTTCGCAATACCGATGAGCCGATTGAAATCGTTGTGCGCGAAGCCAACGAGCAATTGATCAATGGCATGACGCAGGCGGTCGGCCAGGCTGCGGGGCTGTTTGAACAAGTCGAGATCGCGTTATCGGCATGGCGCAAATGGGGTGACGACATGGGGCCGCTGCTGCGGCCTTTGTTCAATGAGTTGCACGACGCACACTCGCCTGCCTCACGCAACCGCCTGCGCACGCTGGAAGTGATTGAAAACAATCTGCTTCAAGCAGCAGCCCTGGCCGGCATGCCAAAACCATCAAAGATTTTGATTCAAGCCTTGATCAACGGCGTCGAATTCCTCGGCTATCGCTTTCAGCTTGAAACGCCCAAAGACGAAGCCAGTTGGCAGCAAACCCGCTCAGCCATGTTGCGCATGGCACTGGGTTTGCTGGCCTCAGAACAGCAATGGAGCCAGGCACTCGATCTGGCCCGGCAGTTGGGCATTGACCTTAATACTTCGGAGATCGCACCATGAACGACGACATTCGCACCCAATCCATCGCAAAGCTCAAGGCCTTGTTTTCTACGTTACAGGCACCGGCTACCGACATGTGCAGCGGCTTTTACCGGGCGGAATTTATCGGGCCATGGTGGTTGCGGGTGAGCGGTAGACCCAGCGTTGCCATGAGTGGTTTGCCGGGTTGGCAGGGCAAGCAATTTCTCAGCAACACCACGGCCACCAATGTGTTGCTAAAAAAAGGGCAAACCCGCCAAGCCTTGTTGATGCACTGCGTGGGCGGCGTCTCGCAGGTGGATGGCAAGCAGGGGCTGGCCTTGCACTATGGCGCTGATGCGCCCATTCCCTGGCGCTGGGTACGCGATGAAATGCGCGCGCTGGATGCGCATCACATTCTGGGTATGACCGTGATCAATTTGCCCTTGCTGAACCGACTCAGCTTTCCTTTCCTGCTGGTGCGGGAATCATGAGCGCAGAATTTGACTCCGACTTTGACTTCGACTTTGATGTCGTGATCGTAGGCTCCGGCTTTGGCGGTAGCGTCTCTGCCTTGCGGCTGGCCGAAAAAGGCTGGAAGGTCGCCGTGCTGGAGCAAGGCAGGCGCTTCGCCCCCGAGGATTTTCTGGCCACCGGCACCAGCGCCAAAGCGTTGGCCTGGCTACCGGCTTTGGGCCTCACCGGGCCGCTTTCGCAGGAAGTATTTCGGCATGTTGGCATCGTGCGCGGGGTGGGCGTGGGTGGCGGCAGCCTGTTGTATGCCGCCGTGTTGCTGAAACCACGCGCCGCGTTTTATGAAGATCCGGCCTGGCATGGTTTGAACCCGGATTGGGAAGCCGAACTCGCACCGCATTACGAGACGGCACAAAAAATGCTGGGTGTTGCAATCAATCCACACCACGGGCTGCAGGATGACTGGTTGCGTGAGACGGCCAC
>CAMBDR010000164.1 GCA_945864765.1 Janthinobacterium lividum
CACTGCGCGCGCAGAGACTGATTCAGTTGCCGCTATGGGCCGTGACCCCGGCGCAGCAGTACAGCGCGCAATGGGAATTATTGAAAAGCGCCACAACGGCCTTGAATCCCGACCTTGCCATCTGGCTGGAATGGCTGGAAGCTGGTTACTTTGGCGCAAGCTGGCAGGTAGCGCGGGAACTTGCCGTTGCCGCAACCAGCGAACTGACGCGGGAAGTGCTGACGGCGGAGTATGAGTAAGCAGCGTGGGTGGGTACGGTTTCTGGATTCCCGCCTTCGAGGCCGTCGCAGAACAACTTTTCAAACTCATTTTATATACTTTAAGATTATTTTTATTGGTAAAATAAAGTAAATTCAAAGATGCGCCAACCAATTCGGCGCATCTTCTCCAAAACGGCTCTCCGCGCTTGCCAGAATGGGCTAAAAACGCGTTTAAAACGATGAAAAATGCCCCCAACAGGGCAACTGCTCTTGATAAATTATGCGCCATGGCATGCAAGGCGAATTCACGCGTGACGGCTTTTAAGCCGCTACGATGAAAACGGCTCAAACCCTGCTGGCCGCGCAAATGACTGAAAACCGGTTCGATCATGGCTTGCCGCTGGCGGAAGATCTTCTTCACTTGCGGCTGCTGCATGACACTACGAAGGGCATCGCGTCGCTCGTCTTCGGGGTGGCGATTAATCGTTCTACCCCCTTCTGCGCTGGTGCAGTCCGTGCGCAGATGGCAGGCGGTGCAATTGGCACCGCCATATAAATCACACGCTTTTGTTTTACCCAGGCCCGCGTTCGACTTCAGTTTGATCATGATTTGACCTGCCGGGCAGCGATAGGTTTTGGTCTGCTCGTCATAGACAAACTGGCTCTTGGTGAAATGCTTTCCAGCTTTAAGGGTGCCAGGCAATTGTCCTTCCGGGCACAACATGCTGATGTCGCGCGCAAGTGTTTCCTCAATCACGCCGTCATCAAAGTACCCCGCATCAAGCAGTACCTCTGTCGGCTTCACACCAGTGGTACGCTCGCTTTGATCAAGCATCGCGCCGACAACTTTGTTTTCGCTCGAAGGGTCCACTGCAAACCCGGTAATGATCCGATCTTTATTTGCCAAAGCCGATGGCTTATACGAGGCAGCCACACCACGCCCGCGCTTGGCTGGCTGCACCATTGCTTCTGGTTCGCTGCCGCTGATCGTCAAGGTATCGGTTTTTCTGCCGCTACGCTCGCGCGAAGCGATACGCTTCTCAAATATGTCCAGGCATTGCGCAGTGTCTTGCTGCTTTTTTTGTGCAGTCTGATCGTCTGGCGCATCCTTTAGCGCCTGTGCGGCTGCCGCCGCCATCTCTCTGACCGCCTCTTCCTTGAGTCGGTTGTAGTGCGAGCATGCAGCCTCAATGACTGTGCCGTCGCCAGCCAGCCGGGAGCTGTCGGAGCCGCTTTCTTTCAGGATCGCGCGCGTAAGGGATTCAAAGAATTCGCCTGTCAGCGAATCATGATGCAATGTGATGAAGCGCCCGATATTGGCGTGATCCGGCCTGATGCCACCCGTCACCCACATGCAACCCAAATCAAGGCGCGCCAACTGCTCCAACTGCCGCAGGGTATGCACGCCCTGCATGACGCCGTACAGGATCAAACCCATCATCAGACTCGGCGCATAAGGCGCGCGACCAGTGGCCGCGTAGCGTTGCTCGAATGCACGCCAGCTTTGCTTGACTAGCAAACGCTCGACAACAAACGGCGTTTTTTGCCCGATAGACTCAAGGTAATCCCCCAACCGCATCGGCCCCAAGAAAATTGATCTTGCATCGCCTGTGACAAAGCGCCGCCCTGTATCGACGGCCGTTCGCAACGTGGTCGCGCTCGTCGCGCCTGGCTGATCGCCAAACAAATAGAGCTGTGTATCATCAAGTGCAGGGGTTTTGCTGTAATTCATAATTAAAATTCAATGAAGTGTTTTTATAATCTATATTATACCAGCTTTTGCGACAGCCTCCTACGCGGGAATGACGGGGCGACCGTCGTCGGACGGCGAACCGGAAACAACGGTCAATGGCCTGAATAGTCACGATAATTAAGGGAAGGTAATTCATCTTATTTTTTCACCGGATAATGAATCGTCATTTCCTGCAAAACATTATCGGCATGATCCACTTCGCGCATCACCCACAGCATGTAGCGAATATCCACATGAATCGCACGTGAAATGGTCGGGTCATAATACCAATCCTTGGCAATCGATTCATAGGTCGAATCGAAATTAAGGCCAATTAATTGCGCCTGATTATTCAATATCGGCGAGCCGGAATTGCCGCCCGTGGTATCGAGGCTACTTAAAAAATTAACCGGCAGCGTACCCAGGGCGGCATCTTTAAACACGCCATAACGCTTGGCCAAAATCGCTTGCTTTTCGGCTGCGGGAACCATAAACGGCGCTTTGCCGGTTTCTTTTTCGAGTATGCCTTCAGCCGTAGTAAACGGGCCTTTGCTGATACCGTCACGCGGGGAGTAACTCGCCACCGTGCCGTAACTGACACGCAGGGTGCCATTGGCATCGGCGTAAATTGGCTTGCCTTGCGACTTTTTCCAGTCAATCACCGCTTGCATATAGCGCGGTATGATGCGCTCCGGATTGCCATCCACTTCTTTGCGCTGCTCTTCCAAATCCAGCGAAATAGGGTAGATTTTTTGCGCCAAAACAAACATGGCGTCTTTCGATTGTTCAATATCGGCCAAATCCTTTTCCATAAAAGCCAGCCGGGTGGCCGTATCCCCCAAGCCAGTTTGCGCAACCATGCTGGCCAGGCTGGCCTCTGAATCTGCAGGCAACACCGCATCCAGCCCTTTGGGATGCAGGGCCAGCGGCATTTGCCGATAGCGCTGCAATGCCGCTTGCCAGCGCGCCAAATCCACACTGGCCACAAACGACTGTTCCAAACTGCTCAAACCGGCTTTGATAAAAGGCCAGTCGCGCTGTTGATAGCCTGGCTCACGTTCGGCATCGGTTTTCTTGCGCTCATGCGCCAGGCGCAACAATTGGCTGGCCACGCCCAATAAATCACTTTGGCTTGCCACGGCAAAGGCAAACTCCTGTTGGTGCAAGTTATTGTCGGCAACAATCACGCTATCGAGTTCGGCTAACAGCGTGGCGTCTTTGCCATGCTTGGCAAACCACTGTTTGAATTGGGCAAATTGGTCTGCCTTAATGGCAGCAATATCCTTGCGCGCAAAACCATCGAGCAAACCCTGGGTCTTTTTCATACCATTATTGATGCCCTTGACTTCGCTGGCATAGCGCACCGCCGCTTCATGATTGCCTGCGGTGGCTTTGGCAATCACATCCAGATCGGCGGCGTTATCCTGCACCCGACGCGGGAAGCGCAGATCGCGCACATAACGGATTTCATCCGGCAATTTATAGCGACTGGTGCGCCCCGGATAGCCCGCCAGCAAGACCGGGTCAGCATTTTTCACACCCCGGGCAGAGACTTGCAAAAAGTCTTTTGAATGATACGGCACATTCTCGGGCGAAGGGTCAGCCGGGCGACCGTCCTTACCCACATAAGCGCGCAAAAAGGAAAAATCGCCAGTGTGGCGTGGCCATTCAAAATTATCAAGATCACCGCCAAAGTCGCCAATCCGGTCCGATGGCGCATACACCAGGCGCACATCGCGCAACATCAGTTGGCGAATCAAAAAATATTCCAGGCCGCGATGAAACGCGGGCACCGAGCAACGATAAGCTTTGTCGCTTTCGCACTCGGCAATCAGGGCTTTGATGCGTTTTTCGATTTCTTGATGGCGCTGTTTGCCCGACATTTTGTCACTGGCAGCGCCACCTAAGCCTGCACCATTTAAGCCAGCCAATACGCGCGCAGTGACGTTTTCAACTTTTTCCGTCACCAACACCCGCGCACCTGGGCCGGCTGGCAATTCTTGCTGCCGGGTCTTGGCCAAAAAGCCATCAACAATTAAATTGCGCTGAGCACTGGAATTGCGTTGAATCGCTTCATAGCCGCAATGATGGTTAGTCACAATCAAGCCTGCATTGGAGACAAAGGAAGCGGTGCAACCATCAAACAACACCACCGCACTCATCGGATGTTTATGCAAATCGGCCAATTTTTCAGCGGGAATAGTCAAACCAACGCGCTTGAGTTCGGCTTTGAGTTGCGGCAACTGGTGCGGCTGCCATTGGCCTTCATTGGCCCATGCATTGAAGGAAAGAGTCGCCATGCTGGCCAGACTGGTGAGGCGCAATAATTGGCGCACAGATGAGGTTGACAATGAGGTTGACAATGAGGTTGACAATGAGTTGAGCAATGAGATGATCAAGGCAGTTCCCGGTAAAAGTTTAAAAAAACAACACAATCCCACAACAACAGCCAGAGTATAAACTGACACGGTACAAGGTGGCAAATCACCCGTGCATAGCTTGGCCGCCGGATTTTGGCGAAAAAATAATTTACAGTTTTATTACAACAAGCATTGACAGATTCGACAAGTTCTGTAACTATAAGCCCCGGTGATCCTGACAAATATAGTCGGGACACGGTAGGAGACATAGTATTTTGCCCCTTTGGTATTGACCAATACCATATCAATTTCTATTTCAACTAATTTTTAACTATATCCCATACTACAACGCCATAAGGCGTGATTAAAATCATTTTGGAGACAGAACTTATGCATCGTTATACCCTTTCGCTGTTAGCGTCAGCCATCGCCTTGAGCTTTTCGGGTGCCACTTTCGCCGCAGATGGCATCACCACCGAAAACCTGACTATTTTTAACAACACCAAAGCCAGCTCAGCCCAACAGGCATTAAGCAGCCAGGCCGCACGTTTGGGCTTGAATCCATCGTTAAACAATTTGGTGTTGAAAGAAGTCAAAGAATCGCTGCTGGGCAAACATTACCACTATCAACAAATGCTGTATGGCTTGCCGGTGGAACACGCTGAAGTAGTGGTGTCAATTGCGCACAACGGCCAATTGCTGAAAATTTTTAATGAACATAAACCCATCACTGCTGCCGCCGATGCCGCTGCCGTGAATCAATTGCACGTCAAGGCGCGCATGAGTGAAGATGCCGCATTGGACAAAGCCTGGGCCAATATGAAGGTGCAACACCCGCTGGTGGCCAATCCGGAATCAAAATTAGTCTGGGTGAGCGATAAAGATGGCGTGCGTCTGGCCTATAAAGTGGCGATTGCTGCACAAATGCCAACCGGTGGTTTTGTGCAATACCTGTCGGCCCACGACGGCAGCTTACTCAAATCGATTTCCACCTCCCTGCCCCGCACCAACAAAGGTGGCGAGCGCAGCATTGAAGCACGCGCCGGCCTGACAGGTAGCACGCTGGAGCGCAAAGCCGCCACCGCCAATCTGGTGCAAACACTGGCTGGCCAACAACGCGCTGCGACAGCGACCGTTGCCTCCGGCATTAACGGCAGCGGCTTGGTGTTTGACCCTGATCCACGCACCACCTTAAAGAACGACGCCATCACCGATACGTCAGCCGCTACCGCCTTCGATGCTGCCTATTTCACCAAACCACTGCTCGACTTAACCGTCACCAGCGGCATTTATAAGTTGACTGGCCCTTACGTCAATATTAAAAATATCGAAGCGCCCGCCACCGCACCATCCACCACCACCAACGGTGTTTGGACCGCAAAACGGGGCAACAATGCGTTTGATGATACCAATATCTATTTCCATGTGGACCAAAACCAACGCTATATGCAAGGCCTGGGCTTTACTGGCACCAAGTCAATTTTGAATCGTTCTATGGATATTGACAGCGATGGCGTCAATGGTGACGATAACTCGCACTTTTCTGGCACCGGCGCAACCGGTTATCTGGCATTTGGCCACGGCTGCGTGAATGACAGTGAAGATGCCGACGTGATCTTGCATGAATACGGCCATGCGATTCAAGCCAGCATCAACAGCAGTTGGAGCGGCGGCGATACGGGTGCCATGGGCGAAGGCTTTGGCGATTACTGGGCAGGTTCCTATTCTTACAGCACGCCCAATGGCTCAAGCTACCATCCTGAATGGGCCTTTAGCTGGGACGGCCATAGTTCTTGCTGGGCTGGCCGCGCTTTAAACCGCACCGATGCCAAGTACAACAGCAGCAAAACCTATGGCGCACATACTTCGGTAACCGAAGGCGGCGTCACCTTCCAATCTGACGAATTGTGGTCAGCCCCGCTGTTCCAATCGCTCACCGCGTTAATGGCGGCTGGCAAACCCCGTGCAAATGTGGATAAAATCATTTTGGAAGCCCATTTTGGTCTGGGTTCCGGCGTCAAGATGCCTGCCATGGCAACGGCGATTGTCAACGCCGCAACCAATTTATTCCCAGCTGACTTAACTTATGCCAACACCTTTAAGGCCAAGTTTGAAGCACAGAGTATTTTGGGCACCGTGACACCACCGCCACCGGGCACCAATGAAGTGGAAAGCAATAACACCGCTGCCACCGCCAATGCCTACACCGTGGCCACCACGGTGAATGGTACGATGAGTGCAAAGACGGATCTGGACTACTTCAAAGTCACGATACCAGCGGGCAAAACCTTCACTGCCAAAATGACCCCGAACAGTACGTCCGATTATGACCTGACCCTGTACGATTCAAACGGCACCACCTCCTTGGCAACCAGCACCAAAGGCACGGGCGCAGTTGATACGGTCAGCAAAACCAACACTGGCACCACCGCCAAGGTGTACTACGTGAAGGTCTTGTATTACAGCGGTGGCACAGGGTCTACCAGTGGCAAGTATTCGCTGGCATTGACCTGGTAATTGTCGTCATGACTGGTGCGGGCCAGCACTAATAGCTGGCGCTGCTAGCCTGCGCTGCTAGCCTGCACTAATCACTCAACTCAATCGGCGCGGCGCGTTCCGGATATTTGCCGCGCCGCCCCGCATACACTTGGCGAATTTTTGCCATATCGGCTTTTTTATCGCCACTCAAACTAACAAATTCGGTGACCCCAATTTCATGCGTGGCATAATCAATAAATGCCAAAGCAACGGGCACCTTGGCCGCCAGCGCAATATGGTAAAAGCCGCTACGCCAGTGAGGCCGATAGTGCCGCGTACCTTCGGGCGTCAAGGCCAGCCAATACCAGTCGTGGGCGTAAAAACGCTGCACCAGTCGGTCGATGCTACCGGTTGACGTGGTTCTGACCACGGGCTCGCCGCCCCATGAACGCAGCATCGGGCCAAACAGGCGGCCCATGATGCCATTAAACAAACTTTCCTTGGCCAGCCAATGGACATGCACGTCGATTGCCCACTTAACCAGCATGCTCAGGATAAAATCCCAATTCGAGGTATGTGGATATAAGATCAGCACACCGCGCTGGGTGGGAAAGGGCGCTACGCACAATTTCCAGCGAAATAATTTCAGACAACGCATGGCCAGGCGTTGCTTTAATGTAGCGGGCGTACCGGGATGGAGCGGATGATCAGTCATAGTATTTATTGAACAATGGTCGTGGAGGCTGGCAAAGCAAAAAATAATTGCGTCGTGCGCACCGTTTGTGCCGCCAATTCCTGCGGTTTAATTTGCATTATACGCGACAGTGTCGCCACGATTGGCGGCAGGTAGGCGGGTTCGTTACGATTATTTGCTGGCTTGGGTGACAAATTGGGCGGTGTTAAAAACGGTGCATCGGTTTCAATCATCAAGCGTTCAAGCGGCAAATGCTTCACTGCTTGGCGCAAACCATCGCCGCGCCGCTGGTCACACACCCAACCGGTAATGCCGATATGGCAATCCAAATCCAGATAAGCGCGCATTTCTTCCAGGCTGCCGGTAAAACAATGCACCACCGCCCCGCTTAAAGCGTTGCGATAACGCTTCAAAATCGCCAAAAAATCGTCATGCGCATCGCGGTCATGCAAAAATACCGGCTTTTTGAGCTTTACCGCCAATTCCAACTGCGCTTCAAAACAATCGAGTTGCTGCT
>CAMBDR010000165.1 GCA_945864765.1 Janthinobacterium lividum
TCCAAAACTGCGCAGCGCTTTAATTTGCCGATTGATGGCGGTCGCTGTTGGCGCGGGCGGCGAATTTTTGGGCCGAATAAAACTTGGCGCGGGTTTTGTGTCTTGCCCTGGGCTGGCGCGCTATGCTTCGCTTTGCTCGATTACCTGATCCCTTGGCTACCTGCCTGGTGGCGCGCGGGTTGGTGGAATTTTACGCTACTGCAGGCAGCAATGCTGGGTTTTGCCTGCGGTTTGGTCTTTATGTTGGCCGACCTGCCGAATTCGTTGATCAAACGCCAGCTTGATATTCCAGCGGGTGGGCCAGCGGCGAGTTCCGGCCTAAAAATCTTCTTTGCGATTCTGGATCGTTACGATTCCAGCCTGGGGGTGGTGCTGCTCATCGCACTCTGTCTACCGGTGCCGGCAATGACACTGGTGTGGGTGCTGGTATTTGGCCCCACCGTGCATGCCTTGTGTTCGATCCTGCAGTTTCAACTGGGTTTGAAAGGACGTGCATTGTGATCGATTCGACCCTGCTGCCCGCATTGCTGCCCGCATTGCTGCCCGCATTGTTACCCTTGGGTGAGCCGCTCGCCCTGGAAGAGATCGGTTCCAAAGCGTTTAATCTGGGCCGCCTGGTGCGGCTTGGTTTGCCTGGTGCGGCGGGCATGGTGATCCCGAATTCGGTGTTTCAACAACATCTGGAGCAGTGTCAATTGGCAGCCGATATCGCCACGCTGCAACAGCAATTGCCGCAAATGAGCCCGCTACAATTGACGCAATGGTGCCAACAAACCCAGGCGCGCATTCTGGCGCAAGATTTGGCCGCCGATCTAAAACACGCCCTGGCACAACACATTGTTTTTGCCGGGCCGCAAAAATATGCGGTGCGCAGCTCGGCGGTGGGAGAAGACGGTGCCCATGCTTCTTTTGCCGGGCAATTGCAAACCGTGCTCAATGTGGATCAGGTCGATCAATTGCATGACGCAATTCGCCAGGTTTGGGCTTCCCTTTGGTCAGAATCGTTGCTGCAATACGCGAAACATAAAGGCTTATTTTTGCACAGCATGGGGGTCGTGGTACAAAAACAAGTGGCGGCACGCTTTTCTGGCGTGTTATTTACCCGCTTGCCGCAAGATGCCAACGCAAGCCAGATGTTGCTGGAGTATTGCGCCGGTTTGGGTGAGGCCCTGGTCAGTGGTGCGATCACGCCCAGCAGCATGCGCATTGCACGTGAGAGTGGGCAAATTAGCCAGGACCCGGGGGCGGCGCGCCTTGCGGCGGCACAAATCGATTGCATTCAACAATTGCGCGCCATTGCCCTGCAATTGGAAGCTGAATTTGGCGCGGCGCAAGATATTGAATGGTCGATTGATGACGCCGATAAACTGATCATCTTACAAGCTCGTCCGATTACCAGCTTTACCAGCGTGACAGGCGCTGCCCAGGGCGAATCCGGCGCACTGGCAGTGGCCGCATCGGTCTTGATGCCAGTCAATACACCAGCGAATGTGCCAACGAATGTGCCAACGAATGTGCCAACAGTCTACTGGAGCAATGCCAATATTGCAGAAAATTTCCCCGATCCGGTGACGCCTTTCTTGTACTCGATTGTGGCACGCGGATATAGCGCTTATTTTGGCAATTTGGGGCGCGGTTTTGGCATGTCGGAGACGGCCATGCGCAGGCTTTCGTATCAGCTCGAACACGTGGTTGGCGTGCATGCCGGGCGCTTGTACTACAACTTGAGCCACATCCACCAATTGATTTATCTGGCACCGGGTGGTGCCTGGTTGGCGCAAAGTTTCAATCAATTTACCGGTGCCAAAGAATCGCCCGACGTTGCCGACCTGCCAGAGCGCAATTTTTTTACACGGGCACTGATTACGGGCCGGGTCGTTTTGAAAACCTGCTGGCAGTATGTGCGCATTCAAACCAGGGTCAGCCAATTTGAACAACGCGTGCTGCGCTTTGCCCAGCGCTGCCAACCGGGGCAATTACCGCAACATGGCGTATTGCAGTTGAACCAGCATTTGCGTGATTTTTTGGAAATCCGCTTGCAGCATTGGAACGGTGCGGCCCTGGCCGATACGGCGGCCATGGCTTGCTATGGCATGCTCAAACAATTTTTGAACCGCGCTTTACCAACCCAGGCGGCCTTGCATCATGATTTGTTGAAAGGTTTGCCCAACTTGATCAGTAGCCGCCCGGTGAGTGAGCTGTGGTTGCTATCCAGAAAAGTGCGTGCCCATTCTGCCTTGGCCGAGCTGTTTCATCAGGGTGATGCAGCCATCATTTGGCAGCAGTTGCAACAGCCGCCGTTTCAGTCATTTTTTCAGGAATTCAACACCTATCTGGAACAGTGGGGTTTTCGCTCCTCGGGCGAATTAATATTGACCCACCCGACCCCGTTTGAAGACCCATTGCCAACCCTGCGCGTGCTGCAGCAGTATGCCAGAGAGGCCGAACATGGCCCCGAACAAGTCAGTGCCGGCCAGGCCAAATCGCGGGAACAGATAACCAAGGCGGCAGCCGTGGCATTAACGCCTTGGTTGGTGTGGCGCTACGTGCCCTTATTGAGCCGCGCCAGCCGCTTTCGAATCCTGTTGCGCTGTACCCAAGGGGCGATTCGTTTGCGCGAACGGGCGCGTTTCAAGCAAGCCTTGCTCTACACCCGCCTGCGCCAGATTGCCTTGCATTTGGGCGCGCACCTGCAGCAACAGGGGCTATTGCAGCAGCAAGACGATATTTTCTTTTTAACGGTCGATGAAGTCATGGCCTTGGCCAGTGGTACGCATTTGCTTCCTGCCAGCGTTGCTGGCACAGTCACGGCGCGCCGACGGGCGTTTGCAGATTGTGACGCCTGCGTGCCGCCAGACAGTTTTGGCTTGCCCATGGGCCAACAATGGCCGTTGTCGGGTAGTGGGCAGGGCGGTGGCCAGGGCAGTGGCCAGGGCAGTGCGCCAGTGCCGAATTTGGCCGAACCTGCACAACGCCGATTGTATGGCAGCAGTGCCTGCGGCGGGCAAATTCAAGGTCAGGCCCGCGTGGTGTTGGATGTCAAGCAAGCGCACCGGATTCAAAGTGGCGATATTTTGGTCACCAGACAAACTGATCCCGGTTGGGCTTGTGTTTTCTTTTTGATCAAGGGCCTGGTGATTGAGCGCGGCGGCATGTTGTCGCATGGGGCCATCATCGCCAGAGAATATGGTATCCCGGCGGTGGTGGGCGTACCCGATGCCAGCCAATTAATACAAGACGGCGACGAGATTTTGATTAATGCCGATCAAGGCTGGGTCGATTTATTGAGTGAACCCAGGCAATGACCATGAAAGCCGCTGCCCAAGACTTTACGGCCGAATTTTGCGCCTATTTTACCAGCCGCATTTTGCGCTTGAAAATTGCCTTGTTATGGGCCTTGCTGTTGGGCGCGAGTGTGCTTGTCAGCGCCAGTGTCAGTGCCAGCGCCAGCGCAGCCGCGCCAATTTGGCAGCGGGCGCTGCTGTGCGCATTATTGATCCTGGCGTTTCGTTTATGGGACGATTTGGCTGATCGCGAGTATGACGCCAGCCATCATCCAGAACGGGTATTGCCGCGCAGCCGTAATTTGCGGCCGTTTTGGCAGGTGCTGCTGTTGTTACAATGCCTGTTGTTGGCCTTGCTGTTGTATTGGGGCAGTGTGCTGCAAATTGGCTTGTATCTGGCATTGAATGCCATTCTGGCCGTGCTGTATTTTAACCGTCTGGCCCATCTGCGCCGTTTGCGCAGCCAGTGCGTATTACTCAAATACCCGGTATTTTTATACCTGACGGGCCAAGCACCGTTGAACGACCTGGCACCCTTGTGCGCGCTGGGATTGTATTTGGTTCTTAGTTTTGAAGATTGGAGATTCTCTTGAATACGGATCAATATGAAGTTGTCCCATGTTATTTGTGCGGCAGCCAAAAACATCACAAGCTGGTGTCGGCACAGGATGACTTGACTGGCAAACCAGGCAATTTCCAATTTGTACGCTGTCAGGAATGTGATTTGGCCTTTCAAAATCCACGCCTGACACTCGATTCCATCGGCGCTTACTACAACGATGAATACATTGCCCATCGCAAAAAGAAGGATTGGGGCATCTTGACGCCCTTGTATAACCATGCAATGGATAAGCATGATCGCGATAAAGTCGCTTTATTGTCCAAACATATCAAATTAAACGCCAACTCGGCGGTGCTCGATGTGGGCTGTGGCGCGGGCACATTTCTGATTAAAATCAAAACCCTGTTTGGTTCTGAAATCAGTGGTGTTGATTTTAAAGATCTACGCCATCTGCCATGGTTTGCCCCGATCCGGTTTTATCATGGCGTTTTTTATCAGCAAGATTTTGCTGCGCAGCGCTTTGATTTAATCACCATGTGGCATTATCTGGAGCATGATTATGATCCACTGCAAACCTTGCAGTGCGCGCGCGATTTGTTAAAGCCCGATGGCCGCATCGTGATTGAAGTGCCGCGTCTGGACAGTGTGTCCGCGCGCTTGTTTAAAGAACGCTGGCCCGGTTTGCAAGCGCCACAACACACGGTGCTGTATGACAAAAAATCCTTGCTGGCGATGCTGGAAAAAGCGGATTTGGAATTGGTTGAATATCTGCCGTATGGTGCTTTTCCGCCGTATTTTTATTTGTTTGCCGGGGTGGCGTTCAAATTTTTAAAAGGCAAGGGTTTGAATTTGGCGCGCGCAATTTACCCGTATTTCTTTGGGCAATTGCTGTTGCTGCCGATCTTGCTGTTGCAACGGCATTTGAATTTGGCCATGCAAACCGTGGTTTGTCGCGCCAGGCGCTAAATATCACCGGGGGAGCGAAATGAAAGAATCCGTGTCGGCACATAATCCGGCATCACTGTCAGGGCAAATCGTATTTATCCTGCGCGCGCTGGCAACCCTTTGCGTGATGCTGCTTGCTGCCTTGTTGATGAGCCTGTTTGGCGTATTGACGCTGTTTCAATTGCGCGCCTGGTATGCCGAGGGCTTGCTTAAACGCGTTGGGCAACTGATTCTTGCCATTTGGCAAATCGACGTGAAATTGCATGCCGCAGAACCTTTTTCGGCCGATCAGCAGGTGGTGTATATCGCCAACCATAGTTCGACCATTGATTTGTTTGTCTTAATCGCCCTGGGTTTGCCGCGTACCCGATTTTTCTTGAGTGGGCATTTACGCAGGGGCGTGTTGATCGGCATCATCGGTTACATCGTTCGGGTGTTTTGGACGGTGCCGCAAACTTATCCGGAACAGCGCAGAAAAATTTTTCAGTCAGCCGAACGGGTATTAAGAAAAACCGGCGAATCCGTGTTTCTCAGCCCGGAAGGCGCACGCATCACGACGGGCCAAATCGGCCCATTTAATAAAGGCTCGTTTCATCTTGCCATGGCCTTGCGCGCGCCGATTGTGCCGATTTATATCCACATTCCGGCAGCGATTGATCCGGGTATTGGCTTGCATGCGCGCCCCGGTTGCGTTGATGTGTATGTGATGCCGCGCATAGAAACGGCGCACTGGCGCATGCAAGATCTGATCGAAAATAAAGAAGCCGTGAGGGATTTGTATGTTCAATGGCAGCAAATGCAGCAACAGCGGCACCCCGACCATGAATAAACCTTCCGCCAATACCGAACGCGAGCTTATTGCCAGTGATGTAAGATTGGCCGATGACTTGTTCCCGGTTGGTGCCATCAACCCCATCCCCCGCACCATTTTAGTGACCGGTGCGACCGGGTTTTTAGGGCGCTATCTGGTGAAGAAGTTATTGCTCGATGCGCGCTTGCAGTTGCTGTGTTTGGTGCGCGCCCAATCACAAGGGGAGGCTGAGCAAAAGCTATTGCGCTCATTGCAATTTTATGACGCCAGTTTGACTTGCTTGCCACCCCGAATCACCGTGCTGTGCGGCCGCGTGACCAGTCCGGAGTTTGCTTTGGCGCATGATGCTTATCTGCAACTGGCAAATCAGGTCGATTTGGTGTACCACTGCGCAGGGGAAGTCAATTGGGTGCGTACTTACCGTCATTTGCGTCAAACCAATGTGCTGGGCACGCTGGAGGTGATCCGTTTTGCCTGTGCCGGCCAGCACAAGCAGGTGGTTTTTTTCTCGACGCTGGCCGTGTGTTTTATCCAAAACCGGGCCGACAAGGTGGATGAAAGCACCCATTTATTACCCCATATTGAGCACATGGCGATGGGCTATGCCAAAAGTAAATGTGTCGCTGAAAGTTTATGTGCGCGGGTCGCCGCGCACGGTTTGGCGGTGACGGTGCTGCGGGTGGGATTGATTGCCGGTGACAGCGTGCATGGCGTGTCTAACCCGACGGATTTGTTGGGGGCCGCAATTCAAGGTGCCGTTGCCAGTGCTTATGCGGTTGATCTGGATTGGTTCGTCGATGTTTTGCCAGTCGATTTTGTGGTGGATGCCGTTTTGGCGTTGCCGCCACCCAAGGCTGCTGCGCTGCAAGTGTGGCATCTACATCATCCACAGCCGCGCCACTGGCGTGAAATGGTATTGTGGTTGAATTTGTACGGTTACCCTATTACCTTGCTGGCCACCGAGGCGTGGTTGGCGCAGACTTATGGCGCGGCCGCAGATCGTAGCAATCCCTTGTATTCGTTCAAGCGTTTTTTTCTTACGCCCATTCCCGGCTTGGCCTTGCGGCCGTTTGAAGTGTATTTGGCGTTGGGGCAGGGCCGGATCGATTCGCGCCGTTCGTGGGTGCAGCTCGGCTCACTCCAGGCACCACCATTGGAATCGGGTTTGATTCATCGTTATTTGCACCACTATCAAGTGATCAATAAATTGCCGCGCAGGAGTGCGCACCCCGGTGCTGATGGATACCAGCAAAATCACGGGGAGCAAAATCACGTGGAGCAAAATCACGGGGAGCAAGCGGCCCATGAAATGGCATTCAATCAGTCACTGGCCGCCATGTTGCAAGGCGCGTTACAAGAGGCGGTGGAAGTGCTGGAGATACGCACGGTGGCGTTTCAATCGCACAATGGGATTTTGAATGAACTGGCCGCCGCCCGCATGGGGGCTGGTGTGGGCGTGCGCGTGCTTGACTTGTCTTTGCGTCGCGGCGCTTCCCGGCACATTGAAACCCGCAGGGTGTTGGTTAAAACCAAAACCAGCGACCACGAAATGCAAGCCTTGTTGGCGCACGGTGCCCAGGTCGCTGATGCGCGGTTGGGGCAATGTTTTCGTGATCATACCGACCCCTTGGGTTTGCACCAATCGCACCTGCGTGAATTGGCCTTGTACCAGTGGCCAGATGCGCGTTTGCGTAGCATTACACCACATTGCCTGGGTGTGTTGGCAGATGAGGCCAATGGTTTATGGACTATCGTGCTGGAATATATCGAGCAAATTGATTTGACTGATATCAGCCACTCGGTGTCGCAATGGCAGCCAAGTCAGATTGAGATTTGTATTGATGGTATGGCGCAGTTGCATGGCATGGCTTACACCAGCACGGCCAATTTACCGCCTCACTTGCATTTGAATGCCCAAAGGAGGTGCGCCGAAATACAAGCCATGCAACCCTTATTGCTGGCGTTGGCTGATTTTTCCGAGTCTTATTTTCAGCCATGGTTGGGCGAGTCGCTGCGGCCCTTGCAACAGCAATTGATCGATAGTCTGGCGCAGTGGTGGCCGCAGTTACTGGCCTTGCCAACGAGTCTGATTCATAACGACTTTAACCCGCGTAATTTTGCTTTATGCAGCGCCAACCCGGCGCGGCCAATTTGTGTATTTGATTGGGAATTGGCTTGCATCGATTTGCCGCAACATGATTTGGCTGAATTATTATGTTTTACCCTGCCAGCAGGCACCACGGACGCGCAATTGCTGGGCTATCTGGAACGCCACGCCCAAGCTTTGGCGCGTTTGTCGGCAATTGAGATTGATCGGGGCGATTGGTTGCACGGGTTTTTGCTGGCGTTACAACACCTGATGATTTTGCG